>CAXRGK010000229.1:0-16884 GCA_964230145.1 Burkholderiaceae bacterium
GACCACCGAGATCTACACGCTCGTCTACACTCTTTCCCTACACGACGCTCTTCCGATCTGTGGTATTGCCTCGACGAGATGGACCGCACCTGGCTGCCGGTGGTCAAGGACTACCGCCTCAACGAGCGCCACTACGGCGCACTGCAGGGTCTCAACAAGGCCGACATGGCCAAGCAATACGGTGACGAGCAGGTGCTGATCTGGCGCCGCAGCTACGACACCCCGCCGCCGGCCCTCGAAGCCACCGACCCGCGCTGCGAAAAAAGCGACCGCCGCTACCCCAGTGCCGACGTGGTGCCGCTGACCGAGTGCCTCAAGGACACCGTGGCCCGTGTGCTGCCGGCCTGGAACGACGCCATCGCCCCCGCCATCCAGAGCGGAAAGCGCGTGCTGATCGCCGCCCATGGCAACTCGATCCGTGCCCTGGTCAAGTACCTGGACGGCATCTCCGACCAGGACATCGTGGGCCTGAACATCCCCAACGGCATCCCGCTGGTGTACGAGCTGGACGCCAACCTCAAGCCGATCCGCCACTACTACCTGGGCGACGCCGAAGCCGCAGCCAAGGCCGCTGCCGCTGTGGCCAGCCAGGGCAAAGCTTGAGTCTTTGAACGTTTGTGGGAGCGCGCCCCTGCGGGCGAAGGCATTCGGTCTCAGGGGTGGCCTCCTACAAGCAGCAAGGTTATCGGGCCTCAGCTCCCCCGGGTGTATATTGCCTGCGTTCAAGGAAGCACTTTCAGATGGGCAAGATGGGACAGAAACTCAAGATCGTCGGCTGGGTCGGTGCAGGTGCACTGGCCGGCGCATTGACGACCGTGTCGCTGCAGACCGTGGCACGTGGCAACATGGCGCCGCTGCCACTTGAAGAACTGCAGCAGCTGGCGGCCGTCTTCAGCATGGTCAAGAGCGACTATGTGGAGCCTGTCGACGAGAAAAAACTGATCACCGAGGCCATTTCGGGCATGGTGTCCAGCCTGGACCCACACTCGCAGTATTTCGACAAGAAGAGTTTCAAGGAATTTTCTGAAGGCACCACTGGCAAATTTGTCGGGGTGGGCATCGAGATCACCCAGGAAGACGGACTGGTCAAAGTGGTCTCTCCGATTGAAGGCTCGCCCGCCGATCGGGCCGGACTCAAGACCAACGACCTGATCACCAAGATCGACGACACCGCCGTCAAGGGACTGAGCCTGAACGAGGCGGTCAAGCGCATGCGCGGTGAGCCCCGGACCAAGGTGGTGCTGACCATCTTCCGCAAGGACGAAAACCGGACTTTCCCGGTGACCATCGTGCGCGAAGAAATCAAGACACAGTCGGTCAAGAGCAAAGTAATCGAGCCCGGCTACGCCTGGGTGCGTGTGTCGCAATTCCAGGAACGCACCGTGGAAGACTTCGCCCGCAAGGTCGAAGACATCTACAAGCAAGAACCCCAGCTCAAAGGCCTGGTGCTGGACCTGCGCAATGACCCGGGCGGCCTGCTGGATGCGGCCGTTGCCTTGTCAGCCGCCTTCCTGCCCGAGAACGTGACCGTGGTTTCGACCAATGGACAGCTCGAGGAAAGCAAGTTCACTTACAAGACCTCGCCGCAATTTTGGCGACGCAACGCCAGCAACGACCCGATCGGCAAGCTGACGCAAACCACGGGCGGCGCCCTCAAGAAGGTGCCGCTGGTGGTGCTGGTCAATGAAGGTTCGGCCTCGGCCAGCGAGATCGTGGCCGGCGCCCTGCAGGACCACAAGCGCGCCACCCTCATGGGCAGCCAGACCTTTGGCAAGGGTTCGGTGCAGACGGTGCGCCAGCTCGGACCCGACACGGCACTCAAGATCACCACCGCCCGCTACTACACCCCCAGCGGCCGCAGCATCCAGGCCAAGGGCATCGTGCCCGATGTGATGCTGGACGAAACCGCCGAGGGCAATGTGTTCGCTGCGCTGCGCACCCGCGAAGCCGATCTGGACAAGCACCTGTCCAACGGCAGGGAAGCCGAAAAGAAGGACCCCGAGCGCGAAAAAGCCCGCGAGGAAGCCATCAAGAAGCTGGAAGAGGAAGCGAAGAAGCCGGCCGCTGAACGCCGCTTGCCCGAGTTCGGCTCGGAAAAAGATTTCCAGCTGCAGCAGGCCCTCAACCAGCTCAAGGGCCAGCCCGTCAAAGCCAGCACCACCGTGGCCGAACGCAAGCCCGAATCCAAAGACAAGAACTGAGTGCCGGTTTGAATCAGGGCATGGACGACCAACAGCTGCTGCGCTATTCGCGCCACATCCTGCTCGAAGAGCTGGGCATCGAGGGGCAGGAAAAGCTGCTGGGCTCGCACGCCCTGGTGATCGGCGCGGGTGGCCTGGGCTCGCCGGTGGCACTTTACCTGGGCAGCGCCGGCGTCGGGCGCATCACTGTGGTCGACCACGACACGGTGGACGCCACCAACCTGCAGCGCCAGATCGCCCACACACTCGATCGCGTCGGCCAGCCCAAAGCCGAATCGGTGCGCACGGCGATTGCCCAGATCAACCCCGACCCGGTGGTCAACGTGATCAACCAGCGCGCCGACGAAGCCCTGCTGGATGCGCTGGTGGCAGAGGCCGATGTGGTGCTCGACTGCACCGACAACTTCGCCACGCGCCAGGCCGTCAACGCCGCCTGCGTGCGCCACGGCAAGCCGCTGGTCTCGGGCGCGGCCATCCGCATGGACGGTCAGGTCTCGGTGTACGACACACGCGACGAGAAGGCACCCTGTTATGCCTGCATCTTCCCGGCCGATCAGATGCCCGAGGAAACCCGCTGCGCCACGCTGGGCGTGTTCGCGCCGCTGGTGGGCATCATCGGCACGGTGCAGGCGGCCGAAGCGCTCAAAATCCTCAGCGGCATGGGTTCGCAGCTGGCCGGGCGCCTGCTGATGCTCGATGGTCGTGCGCTGTGCTGGACCGACATCCGCATTCAGCGCGACCCGGCCTGCCCGGTCTGCGGCACCCGCTGCACGGGCGCCTGACCTTCGGTCTCTGCATGGCAGCTGCCATGGAACTGGCGAAATACCGCCGGTGACATGGCGGTCTCACGGGCCGCAAACAAACCTCGACGCTCACGTTGGGCCTCGCGCTGCAGGGCGGCATAGGGGCCGCGACCGGTGCGAAAACTGTACGCCCAGGCCCAGCCCGCACGCACCATCTCCGCACCCACATCTTCATCGCCTACCCACAGCTTGCCCAGCTGCCGCCCATAACTGTCCACGCCATGGGACTCGACCTGCACCGTCTTGCGCAGCACGCGATCGATCAGGGCGTTGCGGGCACGCTCACCGCCGGGCTGGCAAGACTCGGGTGCATCAATGCCCTGAATGCGCAGCTTGACGGGTTCACGCTCGCCATCGGGCACCAGCAGCACGGTATCGCCATCCATGACCCAGCTGACCCAGGCCAACGGCCAGGCCAAAGCCGAAGCCGTCAGCCACGCCGCGCAAAGCCCGACCAGCCAGCCCTTCATGTGCGTGGGCGTCCGCGTCCCCCCCGGCGCCGGTCCGCCTTGGGCAATTCGGGGGCCATTTCACCCAGCAAGCGCTGGGCCTGCATCCGCATGCGCTCCAGCGCCTCATCAAAAGCCTGTTTCTGCGCCGGCTCCAGCACCGCCAGGATGCGGGCATTGATCGCCTGCACCTGAGGCATGAGCTCGTCATAGAGCGCCTGTCCTTGCGGCGTGAGGCTGACCCGTACACTGCGTCGGTCGTGCAGCAGCGCCACCCGCTCGACCAGCCCCTTGGCCTGCAAGGCCGTCAAAGCCCGGGATGTGCGGGCGCGATCGCGCTGCATGCGCTCGGCCAACGCCGAAGGCAATACGCCCTGTGGCTGGCCATGCAACTGCGCCAGCACCGCCCATTCGCGCCGGGTGATGCCGTAGCCCCCTTCACACAGACGCACCACCATGGCGCCCGCCGTGCTGGTGAGCTGGCCCAGCCGGTACAGCAGCATGTCATCAACCGAAGCCAGGCGCTCGGAAGGGGTGACGACAGGATTCTTGACGGACATCAGGGTTTTCCGGGGGGATGGTTGATTTGATCAATCATGGCCGGACATCCTACAGTCTTGTGGATACGCCGCCCAACCGGGCAGGACCGAGGAGACAAGACCATGCAATACACCGCACGCCGCTGGCTGGCCACAACCTTGCTGCTGGCCGCTGCCGCTGCCGCACAGGCCCAGGGCAAACCTCCCCTGAAGATTCTGGTGGGCTTCCCGCCTGGTGGCTCAGCCGATGTGCTGGCCCGCTTGGTGGCCGATGGCCTCAAGGACGACTTCAGCCCCATCGTGGTGGACAACAAACCCGGTGCAGGCGGCCGCATCGCGCTGAACATGGTGAAAAACGCCAAGCCCGATGGGCAGACCGTGATCGTGCTGCCCAGCGGCCCGATGGTGCTGTTTCCGCACGTTTACAAAAAGCTCGACTACGACGCCGTCAAGGATTTCACCCCGATCTCGCAAATCGCGCGCTTTCAGTTCGGCGTGGTGGCAGGTCCTGCCAGTGGCATCAAGACCGTCGGCGAGATGATCGCCAAGGCCAAAGCACAGCCGGGCACCAGCAGCTACGGCACGCCCGGCCAGGGCACCTTGCCGCACTTCATGGGCGTGCTGATGGAGCAATCCTCGGGCATCCAGCTCAACCATGTGCCCTTCCAGGGCGGCGCTCCCGCCAACAACGCCCTGCTGGGTGGTCACATCGACTACAAGTTCGATGTGGTCAGCGAAACTGCTGAACTGCACCACAGCGGCAAGGCCCGCATCATCGCGGTGACCGGCAGCAAGCGCGACACGCAGGTGCCCGAAGTGCCCACGCTCAAGGAGTCGGGTGTGAACATGGAGGCCACCGCCTGGTTTGCCATGTACGGCCCCGCCGGACTGAGTGGCGAGGCGCTGGCCCGGCTCGAAAAAGCCATGATGAAGATCGTGCGCGACCCGACCTTGAAAGACAAGCTCGTCAAGCTCGGCTATGAGCCCATTGGCTCGGGCTCGGCCGAGCTTGCCGCCGCGCAAAAAACCGATCTGGCCCGCTGGGAAAAACCCATCAAGGCCACCGGTGTGCAGCTGGACTGAGCCACAAGGCACACACCCAAACACAAGGAGACTCCCATGAAATCGTTCGCAACGCGCCGCGCCTGGCTGCTGGGCTGCCTGGCCGCTCTGGGCTGCATCGGCGCCAGCGCCCAAACCGCAAGCCAGACCCCACCCGCCTGGCCCAGCAAGCCGGTCAAGTTCGTCAACAGCTGGCCAGCGGGCGGCCCCTCGGACATCCTGGCCCGCGCGGTCGGCGATGTCCTGCAAAAACAGTTTGGCCAGCCCTTCATCGTCGACAACAAGCCTGGCGCCGCTGGCAATGTGGGCGCCGACCTGGTGGCCAAATCGGCTCCCGATGGCCACACCCTGGCCTGGGGCATCGACACCACCCACACCATCAACCCACACATCTACAAGTCCCTGCCCTTCAAGGACAGCGACCTCAAGCCACTGGTCGTGGTCTCCAGCTCCGGCCTGCTGCTGGGTGTGCACCCATCCACCGGCATCAAGACCGCCAAGGACTGGCTGCAGGCCGCACGCGAGCGCAGCATGAATTTCAGCTCGGGCGGCAACGGCTCACCCGGTCACCTGTGGGTCAACATGGCCAACATCGGTGCCAGCACGCGGCTGGTGCATGTGCCTTACCGCGGCAACACCCCGGCCGTGATGGCCGTGCTCAGCGGCGAGGTGGACGGCGGCACACTGGCCACCCCCGGCATGCTGCCGCATGTGAAAGCCGGCACGATCACCCCGCTGGCCGTCACCAGCCAGAAGCGTTCACGCCTGGCACCCGAAGTGCCTACTGTGGGCGAGCTGGGCCTGAAAGATCTGGAAAGCGAAGTGCTCTACATCGTCATGGCACCCGGCAACACCCCCGAGCCTCTGATGCAAACCATGGCCAAAGCCATCACCGATGCCCTGGCCCGCCCCGAAGTGCAGGCCCGCATCAACGATCTGGACATGCGCTATGAAGGCCTGACCGGCAGCGCCGCGACCAGCCGTCTCAAAAAACTCTCCGACCAGTACGGCCGCATCATCCGCGCCACCGGCATGAAAGTCGACTGACCTCTGTACACCCCATGACGACGCAACGCCCCAACATCCTCTTCATCGTGGCCGACGACCTCGGCTTTGCCGACCTGGGCTGCTACGGCGGCCGCGAAGCGGCGTTCGGCCCGGTCTCGCCCGTGCTCGATCGCCTGGCCGCCAACGGCCTCAAGTTCACCCAGGGTTATTCCAATTCCCCGGTGTGCTCGCCCACGCGCTTTGCACTGATGACGGCGCGCTACCAGTACCGACTGCGCGGCGCGGCCGAAGAACCGATCAACAGCAAGAGCAAGGGCAGCCAAACCTTGGGCCTGCCCCCCGCGCACCCCACCCTGCCTTCGCTGTTGCGCGGCGCAGGCTACCGCACCGCCCTGATCGGCAAGTGGCACCTGGGCTACCCACCCACGTTCGGTCCACTCAAGTCTGGCTATGAAGAATTCTTCGGCCCCATGTCCGGTGGCGTGGACTACTTCAGCCACGCCAGCAACAACGGCACACACGATCTGTACGCTGGCGAGGAGGAAAAGCACGAAGAGGGTTACCTGACCGACCTGCTCTCGCAGCGCGCGGTGGACTACGTCCGGCGCATGGCCCCGGGCGCTGCGCAGGGTACTCCCTTCTTCCTGAGCCTGCACTACACCGCGCCCCACTGGCCCTGGGAAACCCGCGAAGACCACGCGTTGTCGCAAGAGGTCAAGGACAACCTGTTCCACCTGCACGGTGGCAACATCCACACCTACCGCCGCATGATCCACCACATGGACGAAGGCATCGGCTGGGTGGTGGAGGCGCTGCGCGAAACCGGCCAGCTCGACAACACCCTGATCGTCTTCACCAGTGACAACGGCGGCGAACGCTTCAGTGACAACTGGCCGCTGGTGGGCGGCAAGATGGACCTGACCGAAGGCGGCATCCGCGTGCCCTGGATCGCCCACTGGCCGGCCGCCATTGCGCCCGGCGGTGTGACCCAACAGCACTGCCTGACCATGGACTGGTCGGCCACCATGGTGGAACTGGCTGGTGCCACGCCCGATGCCCAATACCCGCTGGACGGCGTTTCACTGGCCGGTGTGCTGCGCCAGCCTTCGAACACCTTCGAGCGTCCACTGCACTGGCGCATGAACCACCGAGGCCAGCGGGCCATGCGCCTGGGCGACTACAAATACCTGCGGGTGGACGGCAACGACTACCTGTTCAACATTCCGGCCGACGAGCGCGAACGCGCCAACCTGGGCAAACACCAGCCCGAACGCCTGGCCGCGATGCGCGCGGCCTGGGAAGCCTGGAACGCCAGCATGCCACCCATCCCGGAGGACGCCACAATCAGCCTGGGTTATTCGTACAAGGACATGCCCCAACGATGACCCCCTTGCGGCCGAAGGCATTCGCGCGCAGGGGCACGCTGCCACCGATGCGTTGCTGTTCATCCTGCACAATCCCGGCATGACTTCGAGCCCTTGGCGCCATCGACTGCCCTTTCTGAACTGGCCTCGTCCCACGGGGGCGTTGCTGCACAGTGAAATCTTTGCCGGCCTGAGCGTGGGCCTGATGGTCATCCCGCAAGGGGTAGCCTATGCCGCGCTGGCCGGCATGCCGCTCATCACGGGCATCTATGCCTCGCTCTTGCCGGCGCTGGTGGCGGTGCTGTTCAGCGCCTCCACCCGCCTGTCGGTCGGTCCCACCGCCCTCACCGCCATGCTGGTGTCGGCTTCGCTGGCCGGCATGGCCACGCCGGGCAGTGCCGAGTGGGTGCACCTGGCGGTCTGGCTGTCTCTGCTTTCGGGCTTGCTGCAGGTCGTGCTGGGTTTTGCCCGCTTTGGCTGGCTGCTCAATCTGGTGAGCTCACCGGTGCTCACGGCGTTCACTCAGGGCGCGGCGGTCCTCATCCTCTCGTCCCAGCTGCCCGCCTTGCTGGGCATGACGCAAGGCGGCTCATCCTGGATGAAACCGGACAGCCTGAACCTGCCCAGCCTGGCTTTCGGCCTGGTCACGTTGGGTGTGCTGCTGCTGACCAAACGCCTGAAACCGACTTTTCCGACTGTGCTGGTGGTGGTGGTCGGAGCAGCGGGGCTGAGCCAGTGGCTGGGCCTGGCGTCCAAAGGCGTGGCCGTGGTCGGCGATCTGCCACAAGGCCTGCCCGCGCTGTATGTACCCCATGCGCTGAACTGGGACCTGCTCAAGCAGCTGGTGCTGCCGACCTTGGTCATCACACTGGTCAGTTTTCTGGAAACCGCATCGAGCGCCAAGGTGGACAACGAACGCAAAGGCCAGCGTTGGGACCAGGACCAGGACCTGATCGGCCAGGGCTTGGGCAAACTGGCTTCTGCCTTGTGCGGGGCTTTCCCGACCAGCTCTTCCTTTTCCCGTTCGGCACTGAACCTGTACGCCGGCGCCCAGACCGGCTGGGCCACGGTGTTCTCGGTCATCGTGATCCTGGTGTCGCTGCTGTTCTTCACCCCGGTACTGCACCATGTGCCGCAGTCGGTGCTTGCTGCCATCGTGATCGCGGCGGTGCTGGGCCTGCTCAAGCCACGTACATTTTTGCGTCTGCTCAAGATCAACCGTGTGGAGGGCAGCATTGCCGTGCTGACCTTCGTCATCACGCTGGCCTCGGCCCCTCGCCTGTACTGGGGCGTGCTGGCGGGTGTGGTGATGGGCCTGTCGTACTTCCTGCACACACGGCTGCACCCGCGCATCATCGAAGTCGGGCTGCACCCCGATGGCTCCTTGCGCGATCGCCATCTGTGGCAATTGCCCCCGCTGGTCAGTCACCTGTACGCCCTGCGCATGGACGCCGAGCTGGACTTTGCTGCAGCCAGTGGTTTTGAACGCGCCATCACGGAGCACCTGAGCCGTCACCCGGATGTGAAGCACGTCTGCTTGTTTGCCCAGCCCATCAACCGGATCGACCTCACGGGTGTGGAGACCTTCATCCAGGTGCGCAGGCAGTTGCAAGATCGGGGCATCACACTGCACATCAGCGGCATCAAGCTCCCAGTGGAGCGCGCCCTGCACAACGCGGGCGAGCTGCAGGACAGCCCATGGCTGAAGATGTACCGCACCGACACCGAAGCGCTGCAGGCCTTGCGTCAGCTCGACCCCCTGCCGCCGGACATGGCGGCCGCGGCCATCTGAGATCCGATCAGCCCGGAATCTCGGCCTCCACCAGCAGCGCCAGCAAAGCCAGCGATTCCTGCCAGCCCAGGCAACAGGCCTCGGGCGGAATAGGGTCAGGGATGCCGGCCTGTTCGATCTTCACCTCGGTGCCCACCAGCACCTTCCTGAACGTGACGGTGGTGACCATTTCGCCCGGCAGATGGGGGTCGTCAAAACGGTCGGTGTGGGCGATGCGCTCGTTTGGCAACAGTTCCAGAAAAGTGCCACCGAAACTGTGCGACTGGCCATTGCCCAGGTTCGTGAACGACATGCGGTAGCCACCGCCCACCCGGGCATCCATGTCGTGCACACGGCCGGTGAACCCATGGGGCGGCAACCACTTGACCATGGCATCGGGGTCAATGAAGGCACGGAACACGCGCTCGGCAGGCGCGCGAAACACGCGCTGGAATTGAACGGTATGGGACATGACAGACCTTTCTGGACACAACAGCCCTCACCATAACGGCAAGCCGAGAGCATGTGAATGACCCCTTTAAATACTGTTTTTATTTACAGTATATTCACGCCATGCTCCGCAGCCTTTTTGTCGACTTCAACAGCTATTTCGCCTCGGTCGAGCAGCAGCTCGATCCCGCCCTGCGCGGGCGACCAGTGGGGGTGGTGCCGGTGATGGCCGATTCGTCATGCTGCATTGCGGCCAGCTACGAAGCCAAGGCCTTTGGCATCAAGACAGGCACACGGGTCTCGGACGCCAAGCGCTGGTGCCCCGACATCGTGCTGATCCTGGCCGACCACGCCAAATACGTGCAAGTGCATCAACAAGCCGTGGCGGTGGTCGACCGCATCGTGCCCGTGCGGCAGGTGGTGAGCATCGACGAGATGGAGTGCGAACTGACCGGGCGCTGGCGCGAACGCGGGCGGGCTGTGCAATTGGCACAGCAGCTCAAGGCCACGCTGCTGGCCGAGGTGGGCGAATGCATGCGCACCTCGGTGGGGATTGCGCCCAACCGGCTGCTGGCCAAGCTGGCCTCGGACATGCACAAACCCGACGGTCTGACGGTGATCGAGCAGCAGGAGATCCCCGAGCGGCTGTACCCGCTGCCAATCTCGGCCATCAACGGCATCGGCCCGCGCATGGTGCGGCGGCTGGCGGCCTGCGGCATCACGGACATGCAGCAGCTGTACGCTGCGCCGCGCGACGTGCTGGTCACGGCGTGGGGCGGTGTGGCCGGCTCGGACATGTACGACAAGCTGCGTGGCCAGTGGTACGGCCCACGGCAGACCCAGACGCGCTCGCTGGGCCATTCACACGTCTTGCCCCCCGATCTGCGCCACCCCGAGGGTGCACTGGCCGTGCTCAACCGGCTGGTGCAGAAAGCCGCCATGCGGCTGCGCAAACAGGGGTTTTACGCCCGCAGCATGAGCGTGCATGTGCGCTGTGCGCACCGCTACAACCGAGAAGCCGACGGAGAACGCTGGGTGCAAGTGGGTGAAACGCAGGACACCGCCTTCTTGCTGAACGCGTTGCAGCAGCTTTGGAACAACGGTCTGCACACCTTGCAACGCCCGGTGTCGGTGGGGGTACAACTGCACGGGCTGGTGCCTGCGGCGCAGCACACACCCGACCTGTTCGAGGCCGTGCCTGCAGCGGCCCACACCGCCAGCCCGACACGCCAGCGGGCCCGTCTGCTCGCGGCGGTGGATGCGCTGAACCGGACGCACGGCAAAAACACGGTGATGTTTGCCAGCGCACATGCAGGCCGCGATCACGCACCCATGCGCATCGCCTTCAACCGGATTCCGGATCTGGCAAGCGAAGCCTGAACCGCCATACGGTCGCAGGGATGACCCCCTGCATGGGCACAGGATCTTGCAGGGGCGCACCCCTGCGCACGAAAGGCTCAGGCCGTGACGATCCAGCCTTCGAGCGGATCACAGGGCGGCAGCCCGTAGCAAGGGTGCCCCACCACATGCTGCTGCGCGGCCCAGCCCGCCTGCACCAGGCACAGCGTGGCATCGAGCGCGTCCCCACTGGGATCGTCGGCCAGGCGGTTGAGCAAGGCATGACTGGCCACCAGGCGCAGACCCAAGCGCGTGTGCCCACGCTCCAGCGCCCCCAGCAATTCGCGCCGTGCCAGCAGGCGCTCGGGGGTCTGTTTGGCCTTGTCGTCGCTCTTGTAGGAGGTGTTGCCCAGCACCTCGCGGGCCAGCAGACCCGGGTAGGCCTCCAGGGCGACACGGCGGTGATCCCCTTCGTGCAGGCCAGGCAGATGCACCCCGGCGCGACGCAGCAGGGGTACGCCGGCGTGCATCATGTACGCCACGGGCGGGTTCACCCACTTCATCGACGGGCTGGAGCCCGCCGGGCGATCGGCAGCCCGGTGTGCAAACTTTCCACCCACCGGACGGGCGTTGCAAAAGGCCGAGAATTGTTCGCGGATCTGTGCGCGATCCAAAGCGGTGTAATGGTCCATGCAGGCCGCCCAATCCGTGGGCCAGCTCAGGGTCTCCACGAGCTCTCGGGGCAAGCCGAAAGGCAGGTCAAAACCGCCCACCCAGTCACCGGGCCGGGCAAGCCAATCGCCAAAAGCGTCGAGGGTATAGAAGGTCTGCAGGGCCTGCAGCTGCACCCGCCCCTGCGTCAGCGTGCCCTGCGCCAGCACGATGGGTTTGCGGCGGCTGGGGCTGCTGGAAAAATCGCAGCCGATGAGCTGCATGCGCTCAGGCGCGACCGATGATGCTGGCCGTGGCCATCAGCTCTTCGAGCAGGGCCAGCGAGACCTTGCCCGAGACGCTGTAGGGGTCGAGTTCGGCGCGCTCGGAATACTTGAGCAGGATGTTGGTGTTGACGCGTGCAGCGTCCACCTGCCCCATGGTCCAGCCCCCGAAGCGGCGCTCGGTGATTTCTTCGTAATGCAGCAGCACCACATCCTTGTGGCGCGCATCCTTCTGGATGTGGCCGTAAAGGTCGCTGACCACATTGCGCCCGCCCTCGATGGCCTGCAAGAAGATGCCGCCGCCGTAGCACAGGATGCCGGTGATGCCGCAAGTCGGGTTGAACTGGCGCGACTGGGAAAGGATGGATTCGATGGTTTCCGGCCGCGGGTCCACTGCGCGGCTGGCGTATAGCAGGCGAACGAGCATGGTTTTCAGCTCCGTGCAGGAATGAGCGAGAGGAATTCGCGGCGCAAGTTGGCGTCTTTCAGGAACACGCCGCGCATGACCGAGTTGATCATCTTGCTGTCCATGTCCTTCACACCACGCCAGGCCATGCAGTAGTGGCTCGCTTCCATGACGATGGCCAGACCGTCGGGCTGGGTCTTGTGCTGAATCAGGTCGGCCAGCTGCACCACGGCTTCTTCCTGGATTTGCGGTCGACCCATGATCCATTCGGCCAGACGGGCGTACTTGGACAGACCGATCACGTTGGTGTGCTCATTGGGCAGCACGCCGATCCAGATGCGGCCGATCACCGGACAGAAGTGGTGGCTGCAGGCGCTGCGCACCGTGATCGGGCCCACGATCATCAATTCGTTGAGGTGCTCGGCGTTGGGGAATTCGGTGATTTCGGGGCCCTTGACGTAGCGGCCCTTGAACACCTCGTTCACATACATCTTGGCCACACGGCGTGCCGTGTCGCCCGTGTTGTGGTCGTTGTCGGTGTCGATCACCAGGCTGTCGAGCACGCCTTCCATTTTCTTCGTGACCTCATCGAGCAGCTTTTCCAGCTCGCCAGGTTCGATGAATTCGGCAATGTTGTCATTGGCATTGAAGCGCTTGCGGGCCGCCATCACGCGTTCGCGGATCTTGACGGACACCGGCACGCCCTCGTCCAGTTCGGGCGAGGTGTTCGAAGTGTTCATGGCGTCTTGGGCTTTCATCAACATGCAGTCATCGTAACAGCGAACGAGCCCTTGCCGGGAATCAGGGGATTAATACCGCTTGCCCGTCAAAAACAGGGCCAGACGCATCAACCCAAAGGCCATGCGGTCGCGCAGGCGCTGGTGCCAGGGACGGCGCTGGAAACTGGCAGCTGAAACCAGGCTGCAATGCTCGGCCATGATCTGCTCGAGGCGCTGGTGCAGCTGGCGGGCAAACGAGCGGTCAGCCACCACCACATTGGCCTCGCGCGCCAGCAGCAGGCTCAGCGGATCGAGGTTGGAAGAGCCCACTGTCGCCCAAGGCCGGTCACGCTGCGGATCGACCACCGCCACCTTGGCATGCAGGAAACTGGCGGTGTATTCATGGATTTCGATGCCAGCCGCCAGCAAGGTCTCGTACACCGGGCGAACCGCGTGGTACTGCATGAAATATTCGTAGCGCCCCTGAAGCACCAGACGAACCCTCACCCCCCGCTGTGCAGCCAGCACCAGCGCCTTGCGCAGGCGCCGTCCGGGCAGGAAATAGGCATTGGCAATCAGGATTTCGTGGCGCGCTGCCGCGATGGCCCTCATGTAAGCCCGCTCGATCTGCTTGCGGTTGAGCACGTTGTCGCGCAACAGCAGGCCGGCACGCGCCACGATCTGGCCTGTGCCTTCGCCATCCTGCGCCCAGGGCAGATGCAAGCCGGCCGCACGAAACGAGCTGAAGGCCTCCGGAAAATTGTGCTGACGGACGTGGCGCACCGCCTGCAGGCGCCACCACAGCTGGGTCATGGTTTCCTGCACCTGCTGCACCAGCGCGCCCTGCGCCTGCACGGCAAAGTCCAGGCGCGGATGCGTCAAGGCGCCATGGCGCGGGTCATACCAGTCATCCAGGATGTTGATGCCGCCACAAAACGCCACTTGCCCGTCCACCACACACAGCTTGCGGTGCAGGCGCCGCCAGCGGCTGGGAAACAGCAAGCCCAGTCTGCCCAGCGGCGAATAGATGCGGCACTCCACCCCCGCCGCTTCAAACCGGCGCTGCCACTGCCGGGGCAGTGGGCCAGTGCCCACGCCGTCCACCACCAGCCAGACCCGTACGCCTCGCAAGGCGGCACGCTCCAGCGCTTCGGCCACGGCAGCAGCATCGCCATGAAAATCAAAAATGTAGGTTTCCAGCTGCACCTGCGAACGGGCCCGGTCCACCGCAGCGATCAGGTGTTTGAAATAGGCATCCCCGCCCTCGATGAGGCGCAGCTGGTGGCCGTCGGTGAGCACAGGTTGGTGGCGCATGGGCTCAATCCAGCCAGGTGAACTCCGCCACCAGCGGCAGATGGTCGGACATCTGGCGCCAGATGCGCCCTTGCGGCACCATGGCCGAGACCGGCTTGAGCCCACGGGCATACACATGGTCCAGCTGTGTCAGCGGCAGACGCGAGGGATAGGTCGGTGTGCGCCGTCCCTGAAACTCATGGAGGCCGGCACGGGCCAGCAAACGCGTCAGGCGCGAACCCCAATCGTTGAAATCACCGGCCACAAGGACCGGCTCGGCCGCAGGGATTTCACGCGCGATGTAGGCCTTGAGCTGTTCCACCTGGCGTTCCCGACTGCCCGGCACCAGGCCCAGATGCACCACCAATGCATGGACCTTGCGCCCGGCCAGCTGCACCTCGGTGTGCAAGAGGCCCCGCTGCTCGAAGCGATGGTCAGAAATGTCTTCGTGCTGGTGCGAAAGCACCGGCCAGCGCGAGAGCAGCGCATTGCCATGCTCACCGTGACGCGTGATGGCGTTGGTCCGGTAAACAGGTTCATAGCCCTCGGGGGCCAGAAAATCAGCTTGCGGCTGTTCTGGCCAGTGGGCGAAACGACGCGCCTCGCGGTGGTTGGCAAAGCGCACCTCCTGCAGGCAGACCAGATCGGCATCGAGTTGTTCGACCGCATGACCGATGTTGTGGATCTCCAGCCGTTTGGCGGGCCCCACGCCCTGCACACCCTTGTGGATGTTCCAGCTGACCACCCGCAACACCGGATGTTCATGGTGGGAACGGATCATGGCTGCCCCTTGTGCATGCGCGGCAACATCAGGATCGCCTCGGCGTTCGACGGCGAGAATACCGTGTCCGCAGCACGGCGCCAGGGCAGCCACTGGCAGGCGGTGTGCTCGTGAGGGCTCAACAGGACTGGCGTGCCCTCGGGTACACGCAGACCGAACACCCGCTCGGTATTGCGACTCACCTCCGGCGGATACCGCCAGCGCCAGGCGGGGTAGATGTCGTAAACGTTTTCAAGTGCCCAGTCCTGCAAACTGCACTGCGGATGCAGCGCGTCGATGCCGGTTTCCTCCCGCACCTCGCGCAAGGCCGTGTCCCAGAAACTTTCATCCGGATGGTCCTTGCTGCCCGTGACAGATTGCCAGGTGCCCGCATCGGCACGGCGGATCAGAAGCACGTCGAGTGCTGCCGTGTGGATCACCACCAGCACGGACTCGGGGATCTTGTAGGGACGCTCAGGGACAGCCATCGGTTCATTCTATTGATTCCGCAACAAGGCCCCACTCGGTCACTGCCCGCCACTTCGTCACCCTCAGCACCCACTCTCCGTTCACACCGAGCACCGCCCTGTGCACCCGCTCTCCATTCGCCCTGAGCTTGTCGAAGGGCCTGATCTGGCTTCGACCCGCTCAACCCGGGATCCATGGCACTCCATTACATTCACCCCATGTGGCACCAAGTACTGAACAAGACCAACACACCACCCCTGCTGGAATGGCAGGGCCTGCGCATCCTGCCCGGCCTGAACGCGGTCACCGGTGACGAAGGCAGCGGCAAAACCCGCCTGCTGCGGGAGCTGTCACAAAGCACGGCCAACGCGCTCTGGCTTGACCTTCGCCTGCCCGAGCACGACGAACACACGCCAGAACAAGTCTGGACCGAGCTGCAAGCGAATTGCCCTCGGTGGAGCGCCGAACTGCAGACCGATCTGACCGATGCGCTGCAATTGCAGGACCACCTGGGCAAACAACTTTTCATGCTCTCCACCGGCAGCCGTCGCAAGGTGGCGCTGGTGGGCCTGCTGACCAGCGGCGCCAGCATCACCTGCCTCGACCAGCCCTACGCCGCGCTCGACCTGCCCTCGGTACGGGTCATCAAGGCGTTTCTGAGCGACGTGGCTGATCACACCTCACGGGCGTGGGTGGTGGCGGACTATGTGACGGATGAACAACTGCCTTGGATCAGCACCACCATACTGAGCAATGGAACTGCAGCACCGTCAACACATGCGCTTGGGTGAAGCGCATCACTCACGACGTGGTGGCCGGGCTGAAACTGATCTTTGATTACCTGGTCACTTGGAGCGATGCGGCAATCGATTCATAGCCAAAATGTCACTACAAGTGGCTTGGCAACGTGAATTGGTAACCTTTCATGAAAAACGCCACCCGAAGGTGGCGCTTCCTATCACTTGAAATTCCGTTAAGCCGCAGCCACTGGATTGCGCAGTTTGATGTGCAACTCACGCAGCTGCTTTTCATCCACCGGGCTCGGTGCCTGGGTGAGCAGGCACTGGGCACGCTGGGTCTTGGGGAAGGCGATCACGTCGCGGATGGACTCGGCCTTGGTCATCAGCGTGATCAGGCGGTCCAGACCGAAGGCCAGGCCACCGTGCGGGGGCGCGCCATACTGCAGCGCATCCAGCAGGAAGCCGAACTTGGCCTGTGCGTCCTCGGGCGAAATCTTGAGGGCCGAGAACACCTTGCTCTGCACTTCGGCACGGTGGAGACGGACCGAGCCGCCGCCCAGTTCCCAGCCGTTGAGCAC
>CAXRGK010000230.1:0-7314 GCA_964230145.1 Burkholderiaceae bacterium
CGCCATCATGAACGGCGTGGCCCTGCACGGCGGCTACATCCCCTACGGCGGCACCTTCCTGACCTTCTCAGACTACTCACGCAACGCCATCCGCATGGCCGCGCTGATGAAGCAGCGCGTGGTGCATGTGTTCACCCACGACTCCATCGGTCTGGGCGAAGACGGCCCGACGCACCAGTCGATCGAGCACGTGGCCAGCCTGCGCCTGATCCCGGGTCTGGACGTGTGGCGCCCGGCCGACCCGGCCGAAACCGCCGTGGCCTGGGCCGTGGCCCTGCAAAACGCGAACCGCCCCAGCGCCCTGTGCCTGTCGCGTCAGAACCTGGCTTATTCGCCCAAGAGCGATCTGGGCGACATCAGCCGTGGCGCCTATGTGCTGTCCGAGCCCGAGAGCGTAGGCATCCAAAAGACCCACGGCGTGATCATCGCCACCGGCTCCGAAGTGCAGCTGGCCCTGGCCGCGCAAAAGCTGCTGGCCGAGCGCAAGATCGGCGTGCGCGTGGTGTCCATGCCCAGCACCAGCGTGTTTGACCGCCAGAGCGTGGAGTACAAGCAAAGCGTGCTGCCCGCGGGCATCCCCCGCGTGGCGGTCGAAATGGGCTCCACCGACGGCTGGTGGAAATACGGCTGCGCTGCCGTGGTCGGCATCGACACCTACGGCGAATCGGCACCGGCCCCGGTGCTGTTCAAGCACTTTGGCTTCACCGCAGAGAACCTGGCCGACACGGTCCACGCCGCCCTGCTCAAGGCCTGATTTCCTGACCGGCGCAGCCCTCCGGCAAGGGGGGCTGCGGGATCAGGCTCGTGCAAGGGCCGTGGTCTACAAACCGGTTACGTAACCGTTCAGTAACTTTTCTCCAGAGGCACTCACCATGACCATCAAGGTTGGCATCAACGGATTCGGCCGCATCGGCCGCCTGGCCCTGCGCGCCGCGCTCAAGCACGGCTACAGCGACATCCAGATCGTGGGGATCAACGACCCCAAGCCCTCCGACTACCTGGCCTACATGCTCAAGTACGACAGCGTGCACGGCCGCTTTGACGGCACAGTGGACCACACCGACGACGCCCTGATCGTCAACGGCAAGAAGATCAAGCTCTCGCACGAGCGTGACGCGCCCAACCTGCGCTGGGGCGAAATGGGGGTGGACATCGTGCTCGAATGCACCGGCCACTACCTGACCGAACCCACCAGCCAGATGCACCTGCAGGCCGGCGCCAAGAAAGTGGTGATCTCCGCCCCGTCCAAGGACACGGTGCCCATGTTCGTCTACGGCGTGAACCACAAGAAATACGCCGGCGAAGCCATCATCTCCAACGCCAGTTGCACCACCAACTGCCTGGCCCCCGTGGCCAAGGTGCTGCACGACAAGTGGGGCATCAAGCGCGGCCTGATGACCACCGTGCACGCCGCCACCGCCAGCCAGGCCACCGTGGACAGCTCCTCGCGCAAGGACTGGCGCGGCGGCCGCGGCATTCTGGAAAACATCATCCCCAGCAGCACCGGCGCCGCCAAGGCCGTGGGCAAGGTGATCCCCGAGCTCAACAAGAAGATCACCGGCATGGCCTTCCGTGTGCCCACGTCTGACGTGTCCGTGGTCGACCTCACCATCGAGCTGGAAAAGGAAGCCAGCTACGAAGAAGTCTGCGCCGAGATGAAGGCGCAAAGTGAAGGCGCGCTCAAGGGCATTCTGGGCTACACCGACGAGAAAGTGGTCTCCACCGACTTCCGCGGCGAGCCCTGCGCCAGTGTGTTCGACGCCACCGCCGGCATCGCGCTGGACAAGAACTTCATGAAGATCGTCGCCTGGTACGACAACGAGTGGGGTTATGCCAAGCAGTGCCTGGAAATGATCCGGGTCGTGGCCAAGAAGAAGTGAGGTCTTTGCCTGTGATTCCCGCAAAAGCGGGAATCCATGGATCCTTGTATGGATGCCTCCCGGCAACAGGTAGTAACCCGCATTCAAGTTGTGAACAAATCGGCTGCTGCCTTGTATCCGGCCTTGAGTGTGGTTGACCGGCTGTCCCGGCTGGCCACTGGCCCCGATGTAATCCGCTGACAAGCGCCTCATCTCGGGTTCGGACTGTTGAAGTCCAAGGATCCAGCCAGGCTTGGCTTGTCTCGGTCTGACCTGTTTCACATCACGTTTGCGTCTTGCTGCCTCATCGCCTTCAAAGGCTTGCCACACCCTTTCTTTGCTTGGTTGATCTTTGTTGGTTACTTGCCTCAAGCCGTTTGCGGCCTGGTGCTTTGGTAGCCCCGTTGGTAATTTTGTTCTTTGGCCGTCACGGCCCAGATCGTTCGGGCCATCTTGGCCGCCTGCGCCACGATCACCACGTTGGTCGGTCTGCGCTGCTGCAATTGCTCCAGCCACGGCACAGGCTCTTTGCTGTGGCTCAAAACGCTTCTGGCACCGTGGATCAGCAGCGTGCGCAGGTAGGTGTCACCTCGCTTTGAGATGCCCAGCAATTTCACCTTGCCGCCCGTGCCGCTTTGCCGGGGCACCAACCCCAGCCAGGCACAGAACTCGCGTCCCGACTTGAAGGCGCTGGCTTCGCCCATCGTGGCTATCGCCGCCGTGGCCGTGAGCAGCCCCACCCCGGGGATGTGGGCGATGCGCTTCATCTGCGCGTTGCTCTTGAGCCTCTCTTGCAGGCGTTGCTCTATGCTCTTGATGTCTTGATCCAGGGCCTTGATGCGCCCGACCTGCTCGCGAAGGCTATCGGCCACGTATTGGGGAAGGCTATTCTTGGCCAACAGTGTCTCCAGTGCCGCCTCGATCTCACTGAACAACGCATTCTTGCCGCGTCCAAAGGTGGCCCCAAATTCATAAAGCAGCCCCCGCAGTGCATTGGTCTGCATGACACGCATCTTCATGAGCAGCTCGCGTTGGCGGTGCAGCACCAAGGTGGCTTGCTGCTCTTCGCTCTTGATCCCCACAAACTTGGTGCCCGGTTGCTGCACCGCCAGCCAGATCGCCCTGGCATCTGTCGCATCGGTCTTGTTGCCCGAAACAAAGGGGCGCACCGCTTTGGCATGGATCAGCCGCACGCTGTGGCCCAAAGCTTGAAGCTCACGCGCCCAGTGGTGTGCACCGCCGCACGCCTCAATGCCAATCAGGCAGGGCTGATGGTTGGCAAAGTACTCCAGCACCTTGGCCCGCTTGAGCTGCATGTTCACGATCTCGCCCGTGCCCATGTCCACGCTGTGAAGCTGGAACACGCTCTTGGCGATATCCAGCCCCACCACCTGCTGACCATTGATCAGCCCAATCATTTGTCCCGCGCTTTGGCTGTTCGCATTACGATTCATGTCGGATCCTCGATGGTGTTCGTCAAGACCGTGGTCTATCACACCCTGGGCACTTTGATGCCGTATCCATTCGAGGATCCACCTCGCCTTCCCGGCAAGCTTCATACCCTCAAACAGCTAGCGCGCTCCTGTGCATGCCCCTTCTTCGTCCCCGCAGGGAGGGAGGCATCCATTACATCTCGGGTCAAGCCCTGGGATGACAAAGAACCTGTCCCTCCCCGGCTTGACCGGGGAATCCATACAGCGCAAGCGCCTCTCGCGCCGCCACACGCCCCTCATCGGTGGGAATGACCCAGACCTCGACGGCACTGCTGGCGCTGTGGATGGCCATGCTGGCATCGCCTTTGGCCAAGAGGTTGCGCTGCGCGTCGATCTCAACGCCGAGCCAGCCCAGCTGCTGGCCCACCTGCTGGCGCAGTGCGGCGTCGTGTTCCCCAATGCCGCCACTGAAAGCGATCACGTCCAGACCCTGCAGGCAGGCCGCCATGGCACCGGCTTCGCGCACGATGCGGTGGGCAAACAGGTCGATGGCAAAGCGGGCGGCTTCACTGTCGTTTTGCCGCAGCGTGCGCATGTCGGCGCTGATGCCCGACACCCCGAGCAGACCGCTTTGTTTGTAGAGCAGCTGTTCGATCTGTGCGTGCCCCCAGCCTTGTTCCATGAGGTAGAGCAGCACACCGGGATCCAGGTTGCCGCTGCGGGTGCCCATCATCAGGCCATCCAGCGCGGAAAATCCCATGGTGGTCGCCACGCTGCGACCGCCTTGTGCGGCGCACAGGCTCGCGCCGTTGCCCAGGTGCGCCATGAGCACCCGCGATGGGGCTCGGTCACTGCGTTGCTGCAGCTCGCTCATGATGAACTGGTAGGACAGTCCATGAAAACCGTAACGCCGCACGCCCTGGCGGCGCAGCGAATCGGGCAGCGCGAAGCTGCTGTGCAGCGCAGGCACGGTGGCGTGGTAGGCCGTGTCAAAGCAGGCGATCTGCGCCAGACCGGGAAAGGCCTTGGCAAAGGCACGGATGCCGGCCAGGTTGTGCGGCTGGTGCAGTGGCGCGAGACTGTTGTAGCGCTCAAGTTCGTTCAGCACGGCCGGAGTGACGTGCACGGACCGTGTGAAGGCCTCGCCGCCATGCACCACGCGGTGGGCCACCGCACGCAGCTCGGGCAGGCCGGGGGTTTCGGTCAACCGTTGCTGCAGGATTTGCAGCGCGGTGTCGAACGGGTCGCTTGCTGTGGTGGCCAAGGCCTGTGTCTGTGTGCGGCCCTGCCACGTCCAGCTCAGGTGCGCCTGGCCTTGCGGCTCCAGTCCCTCAAAAGCCCCGCTCAGCAGGGCGTCGCCGATGCCCGCACCTTGCACCGGATAGACCGCAAACTTGATCGAAGACGAACCAGCGTTGACCGAGAGCACAGCCGAGGGCGTGTGACCTGTTCGGGCCGATCCTCCAGTTTCCGTTCGGGCTGAGCCACCATGTTCCGTTCGGGCTGAGCCACTACGTTCCGTTCGGGCTGAGCTTGTCGAAGCCTTCTCCCCGTTCGGGCTGAGCTTGTCGAAGCCGGCCTGGTCCTTCGGCAAGCTTAGCCCGAACGCAGCAGAGTGGACAGGGAGAAGGGGGTTGCGGGAGTGCCCTTCGACAGGCTCAGGGCGAACGGGAGTGGATGGATCTGGGCGAACGGGAGTGGATGCACCTGGGCGAACGGGAGTGTATGCATCTGGGTGAGCAGGGAGGGTTGGCTGAGGGCGAACGGTTCTGCTGGATTTCGCCAGCGTTTGGATACGCGCCCAGTCACCCGCCATCAAAGCTTCTTTTTTGGCGCGCGACTAGCCCTTGATCTGCTGTTCAAAAGCCAGCGCACCCTCCCGTGTTTCAAATTCGCCTTGCCACACCAGCTCAACAGGCTTGCGGGTCGAGGTGTAGCCCACGTCGCCGCTGTGGTGCTGTTGCATGCGCATGTCCAGGTTGTCGGTGTGCCCACAGTAATAGGAGCTGTCAGCGCAACGCAGCAGGTAAACGTGAAAGGGCTTCATGTTCGGGGGTGGAATGGGTATTGTTTATACCTCTGACTTTCCGTTCGGTCCGAGCTTTCCTTCGTTCAGGCTGAGCTTTCCTCGTTCGGGCTGAGCTTGTCGAAGCCTGGAGATGCCCTTCGACAAGCTCAGGGCGAACGGTGTGTGGCACATGCCCTTCGACAAGCTCAGGGCGAACGGTGCGTGGCAGATGCCCTTCGACAAGCTCAGGGCGAACGGTGTGTGGCAGATGCCCTTGGACAGGCTCAGGGCGAACAGTTTTGAGGTCAAAGGCCGAGCTGGCTGCGGCGGATGGGGTCTTTGCGGGCCTGGTGTGCGGCCACCAGGGCCAGCAGGCTGGAGGCCACCCGGCTGTCGGTGCCGTCGGCGCGGCTGGTCAGGGCAATGGGCACGCGTGCGCCCAGCACCAGGCCACTGGCGGTGGCGCCACCCAGGTATTCGAGCTGCTTGGCCAGCATGTTGCCGGCTTCCAGATTCGGCGCGATCAGGATGTCCGCATCGCCAGCCACGGGGGACTGGATGTGCTTGATCTGCGCGGCATGCGCAGAAATGGCGTTGTCAAAAGCCAGCGGGCCATCCAGCAGGCCGCCCTGGATCTGGCCGCGGTCGGCCATCTTGCACAGCGCGGCAGCGTCCAGGGTCGATGCGATCGCGGGGTTGACGGTTTCGACCGCCGACAGGATGGCGACCTTGGGCTGCGGCGTGCCCATGGTCTGCACGAAATCGATGGCGTTCTGCACGATGTCGACCTTGTCGGCCAGGGTGGGTGCGATGTTGAGTGCCGCATCGGTCACCCACAGGGGCTTGTGGTAGGCCGGCACCTCGAAGCGGAAGATGTGCGACATGCGCCGCCCAGTGCGCAGCGCGGGCCGCGAGACCACGGCGTGCAGCAGTTCGTCGGTGTGCAGGCAGCCTTTCATGAGGATCTCGACCTGGCCGCGCTCGGCCATGTCGGCCGCAATGTCGGCCGCAGCGTGGCTGTGCGGGGTGTCGACGATCTCGATGCCTTGCAGGCTCAGGCTGGCCAGGCGGGCGGTGGCTTCGATTTTGGCGCGGGGCCCGACCAGCACCGGCACGATCAGCCCTCGTTGTGCCGCATGCAGCGCCCCGGACAGGGAGTCCGCATCGCAGGGGTGGACGACGGCGCAGCGCACGGCTGGCAGCGCGGCAGCCTTGGCCAGCAAGGTTTGCAGACGGGCTTGCGGATCAAAGGTTGGCGGCGGTGCGTTGCTGGACATGGGGCCGATGTCTTGTAGTGGTTTTGACACCTATCTTGCCATGACCGTGTGATGGGGCAGAAACCGGGCGGGCTGGGTGCTCCCTTGCGTTCGGGCTGAGCCTGTCCTTCGACAAGCTCAGGATGATCGGCACATATGCCCTTCGACAAGCTCAGGGCGAACGGTTTGTGACAGATGCCCTTCGGCAAGCTCAGGGCGAACGGGGAGTGACAGATGCCCTTCGGCAAGCTCAGGGCGAAGGGTGTGTGACAGATTCCCTTCGACAAGCTCAGGGCGAACGGGGGGGCTTACTGCGCCGCCTGCAGCCCGTTCATGAAGTGCGCCGACATCCGCTGAGCAGCCAGTTCGGGCTGACGGCCGACCAGAGCCTGCACGATGCCCTGGTGCTCGGCCAGGGACTGTTCGATGCGGCCGCTCTTGAACAGCGAGTGGTGGCGGTTGAGCTTCATCACCTTGCGCAGGTCGGCCACCATCTGGTTGCGCCATTGGTTGTCGGACATGTCCAGCAGCTGGCGGTGAAAGGCTTCGTTGATTTCAAAGAACCGGTCGCGGTCATCCACGGCGGCCTCGAGCGCGGCGTGTTGTCCCTGCAATGCGGCCAGTTGCTCGTCACTGGCACGCTCAGCCACCACACGGGCGGCGTCCGACTCGAGCAGGGCCAGCAGGTGGTAGACGTCACGCAGGTCTTTTTCGGACACTTCGGTCACGTAAGCGCCACGGCGCACCTTCATGGTCAC
>CAXRGK010000231.1:0-3087 GCA_964230145.1 Burkholderiaceae bacterium
GGCGGCCTGGCCGACGAGGGCCTTGAGTTCATCCTGGGTCATGGTGCGGGCTCTGAGACAATTGCAAAAAAGACCCGCGATTATCCAAGATGTCCCTGATCCCCTACGCCCTCGTCCGCCCCTTCCTGTTCAAGATGGACCCCGAAGATCCCACGAACTCACGCTGGACGGCCTCTCTCGCACCCAGAACACCCCGCTGGACCGCTTCTACCGGCAACCTTTTGTTTCTAATCCGGTCACTCTGGCAGGCCTCACGTTCCCCAACCGCGTGGGACTGGCGGCGGGTCTGGACAAGAACGCCCGCTGCATCGATGGCCTGGGCGCCATGGGTTTCGGCTTTGTCGAGGTCGGCACCGTCACGCCCAAGGCGCAGCCGGGCAACCCCAAGCCGCGCATGTTCCGCCTGCCCGTGGCGCAGGCCCTGATCAACCGGCTGGGCTTCAACAACGACGGGCTGGACGCCTTCATTGCCAACGTCAGGCGCTCGCACTTTCGCCACCATGGTCGCCTGCTGGGCCTGAACATCGGCAAGAACGCTGCCACGCCCATCGAAAACGCCACCGACGACTATCTGATCGCGTTGGCCGGCGTGTACCCGCATGCCGACTACGTGACGGTGAACATCTCCAGCCCCAACACCAAAAACCTGCGCGCACTGCAAAGCGATGAGGCGCTCGACGGCCTGCTGGGTGCGCTGACGGCCCGCCGCGAAGCACTGGCCACCGAGCACGGCCGCCGCGTGCCCATGTTCCTGAAGATCGCCCCCGATCTGGACGAAACACAAATTGGCGTGATCGCCGCCACGCTGAAAAAGCACGGCATGGACGGTGTGATCGCCACCAACACCACGCTGGCGCGCGACGCCGTCAGCGGTCTGCCGCATGCCGAGGAAACCGGTGGCCTGTCGGGCGCCCCGGTGCGCGAGGCCAGCAACCGCGTGATCCGCCTGCTGCGCGAAGCGCTGGGCCCGCACTTCCCGATCATCGGCGTGGGCGGCATCCTGAGTGGCCACGATGCGATCGAAAAAATCCGTGCAGGCGCCGACGTGGTGCAGATTTACAGCGGTCTGATCTACAAAGGCCCGCCCCTGGTGACCGAGGTGGCCAGCGCCTTACAACAAATGAAGGCAAGCTGACGGGGACACCCGAAGGAACGAGGCTGAGCGGTGTCGGGGTGACGATTTCTGCGTACCCCCGCAGCATGAGGAACCCCGATACCGCTCAGCCTTGTCCCTCACCACCACCGCCAAAACAAGACAAAGGGACCCATGGGTCCCTTTGTCTTTGCGTGAAGAAGACTTACTCGATGTTCAAACGGTGCGCGCCCGCTGCCGCCTGCTTGGGCAGCGTCAGGCTCAGCACGCCGTGGTCGTATTTGGCCTTGGCATTGGCCTTGTCGATGTCCACCGGCAGGCTGAAGCTGCGTGCAATGTGGCCGTAGTAACGCTCGCTGCGCAACACCTTCTCGCCTTCCGTCTTGGCATCCTGCTGCTTGACCTCGGCGCTGATGGTCACCACGCCGCCATCGATCGTCACATGGATGTCCTCGCGCGGCACACCGGGCATTTCGGCCGTGACGGTGTAGTCCCTGGCGGACTCTTTCACATCGAGCCTGATCTGGCCCGGGCTGGGCAGCGGGTCTCCGTGCAGGGGGCGCACGTAAAAGCCGGGCGCCAGGTCCTTGAAAAATTCATCAAACAGGCTGCCACGCTGGATCAGGGAGTTCATGTTGCGTCCTTTCAGAAAAGTTCGGTTGACGCCTACATGCTCCCGGCGAGCGGGTTTTCAAGAGGGTGTGCCCAGCGCTTGTGCAAAGCTTGCGCTGGATCAAATGTCCGAAAGCTCAGTCCTTGAAATACACCAGCTGGTGGGTGCTGGCCAGCAAGTGGCCCTCGGGACTCCAGAGTTCGCCGGTCTGGTCGAAATAACCGTTTCGGAAATTGAGCGCTTTGGCCACCCCCAGCACATGTCTGTCTGCCACTTCTGCCAGCAAGGCACTGTCGGCATGGAAATAGGTGGTCAGCGTCACCGTGCCAATCGGTACTCGCCGCCGGCGTCGGACATAAATGCGCGGGAAAAAGCTGTCGCTCATGGCGGTCAGCGAGGCGAAATCCATGGGTCGCGCCGGTTCGTCGCGCACCCACAGACACGAACGCGAGTGGTCCTGCTCCTGTTCGTCAAAGACGGAGGGGAAAGCGCCTTCGGTGAACCTCATGTCATAGCGTTGAGGCCAAGGCATCAGGCCCTTGAGTTGCATGCGCTCCAGGGCATCGGCAGGCGGCAGACCTTGCGGCATGCGTGCTTCACCGGCCGACCAGGTCTCGCGGCGCAGCGCAAAGACCGCCGTGGCCGTGGCCACCGTCTCATCACCTTGCCGGGCTTCAATGATCCAGTGCTGAGTCGATCGATTGGTACGGGCCGCGCGCACCAGAAAGAGGATCTGGCCATCGGCCACCGGTGCAGCAAAGTTCACAGTGAGTGCCACCGGCTCACCCAGACGGTCCGGATGCAGCCAGGCCGCTTGCAGCAATTGTGCTGCGGTCGTACCACCGAACGGTCCCACCATGTTGGCATAGGCCGGATGGGTGGCACCCATGCATTCGCCGGGCGCGGCAAGCTTCAGATCGATGGCTTCATCAAGAGGGTGCATGCGGTGTCGAGCATCGTGTGAGATGCAGGTCATGATAGAGGTGCAGGTGCCTGCAGCCCTGTCTCACAAGCGATCAATTTGCGGTCAAAGCAGTTGTGCGCGCACCTCGGCGGCAATGGCCAGCGAGCTGGTCAGCCCCGGCGATTCGATGCCCAGCAGATTGACCAGCCCCGCCACACCGTGCTGCTGCGGCCCCTGCACCATGAAGTCGGCAGCCGCCTCGTGGGGGCCGCTGATCTTGGGGCGCATGCCGGCATAGCCCGCCTGCAGCGCGCCATCGGGCAGTTCGGGCCAGTACTTGCGGACCTCGGCATAAAAAGCGTCGCCCCGGCGTGGATCGACCACCAGATCGGCCGGGTCATCGACCCATTGCACGTCCGGCCCGAACTTGGCCTGACCGCCCAGATCGAGCGTGAGGTGCACGCCCAGCCCCGCGTG
>CAXRGK010000232.1:0-15400 GCA_964230145.1 Burkholderiaceae bacterium
GCCATGACCGCCCTGAAAGAAACGGGCCTGAAACGCCTGGTGGTGGCCGGTGGCGTGGGTGCCAACCGCGAACTGCGTCGCCAGCTCAACGCCCTGTGCGATAAGGACCGCGTGCGGGTGCACTACCCCGAGCTGCATTTGTGCACCGACAATGGCGCCATGATCGCCATGGCCGCTGCCATGCGCCTGCAGTCGGGCATGCAGGTGGCAGAGCCGCGCTACAGCTTCGATGTGAAGCCGCGCTGGCCGCTGCAGGACATTGCCCACGAGCTGGCTTGAGGGGGTTCGCGCGCAGGGGCGCGCTCCTACAGTGCCTGTGTTTGAGGCCGCCCCTGCGGCCGATGGTGCAGGTTCAGCGACGCAGCAACAGACGCAAGTCCTGTCCGACTCGATCGACCGCGTGGTAGCGCAGGTGCAATGCCTCGCTCAGCTGGGTCAGCGCCGGCAGGTTGGCCATGCCCTGACCGGGCCCCAGCCACTGCGGCGCCATGTAGAGCAGCCATTCATCCACCAGCCCTTCGCGCATGAAGCTGCCGTTGAGCTTGAAGCCGGCCTCCACATGCAGCTCGTTGATCTCGCGCCGGGCCAGGTCGCGCAGCAGGGCGGCCAGATCGACTTTGCCTTTTGTTTGACCGTTCTGGCCTGGGCAGTCGATCACCTGCACACCGCGGGCGGTGAGCGCCGCACGTTTGTCCTGCTGTTCGGTGGTGGCGGTGTAGATCCAGATCTGGCGGGCCTGGTCGCCACTGCCCAGGGTGTCCAGCAGTTTGGCGTTCAAGGGCAGGTCCAGGCGGCTGTCCACCACCACCAGGTGCGGCTGGCGTGGCACATCCAGACCGCGCACATTGAGTTGCGGATCGTCTTCGAGCACGGTGCCGATGCCTGTCAGGACGGCGCAGGCGCGGGCGCGCCAGGCGTGTCCATCCATGCGGGCTTCGGGGCCGGTGATCCACTGGCTCTGGCCGTTGACCAGCGCGGTCTGCCCGTCGATGGACGCAGCGATCTTCATGCGCACCCAGGGCAGACCACGCTCCATGCGCCTGAAAAAGCCGATGTTCAGTTCGCGGGCCTCGATGGCTTGCGGGTCCTCTATGGACAAAACCTGCACCTGGACGCCAGCCGCCCGCAGGCGTGCCAGGCCTTGACCGGCCACTTTGGGGTTGGGATCGGTCATCGCCGACACGACACGTCCGATGCCTGCCGCAGCCAGTGCGTCGCAGCAGGGCCCGGTGCGGCCCTGGTGGGCGCAGGGCTCCAGCGTGACCCAGGCGGTGGCGCCGCGCACGTCATGGCCGCGCTGGGTGGCATCGCGCAGCGCCATGATTTCGGCGTGCGGGCCGCCGGCGCGCTGGGTGTGGCCTTCGCCCAGCACGGTGCCATCCAGGGCCGTGATGACGCAACCCACACGGGGGTTGGGCGAAGTCAGCCACAGGGCCTGGCGGGCCAGGTCGAGCGCGCGTTGCATGGGGGTAGGTTGATCAGCCATCACGGCGAGGATACGCCATGCCAGCCAGGCAGTTCCGAGCGGCGGGTGTGCCAGGTCAGTTGCTGTGGGCCGGAATTGCTGCGCCATGTGATCTGCACCGCGATGTCGGCCAGGCCTGGGGCCAGCGGGCGTTGCTGCACTTGTACCGTGTAAGCCATGCCTTGCCGGGTGACGTTCTCTGCCGCCGGGCAAGGCTGGGTCTGGCCCACTGCGCAGTCCAGGGCCTCGCGGGCGAGCGACTGGGCCTGTTCCTGATGGCGCGTTTGCAGCGCCGCATCCAGTGCACGCAACGTCAGCCGACTGGCGCCCAGCAGACCCAGAGCCAGCAGTCCTGCCGCCACCAGCGCTTCGACCATGGCCATGCCCGACTGTTTCATGGTGGCCCTTCGCGGTGGCTGCCGGCCACGCGCTGCAGCTGGCTCGGGTCCATGCCTTCGGGCCAATGCAGACGGAAGGCCTGGCGCGCGTAGGGCCGCGCCCGGACGAGACTGTTGCCAGTGAGGGCCGTCAGTCCGCCTTCAATGGCCAGCAGGCCGTCGATGGTGCCGGCTTGCCAGCCTTGGAGTTTGTCGTCCTTGCAGTCGGCGTCCACGAACACGGTGCCGTGGATCTGCACGCCTGGCGCGATGCGGGGACAACGCACGGCACACGCCTGGCTGGAAAATACCAGCAACACTGGTGCCTGCGGGGTCCCCAGGCTTTGCGTCCAGTCGACCGGGCTGTCGATCCAGTAAACGCTGCGCGCTGGCTGGCTGAGGCTGTGCAGGCCGTTGCTGGCCTGCGCGTCCGACCAGGCTTTGAGCTGTGTCGCAGTCATGTCTCCAAACACGCTGCGCCAGGTGGTGCGTTGGCACAAGGGACGATTCACGCTTGGTGCAGGGTTAACCAACGTGCCACCACCGGGCGTTTCTGCAGGGGCTGGCGCCATGACCGGGGCGAACACGCTCTCGCGCACGAAAGCCTGTCCGTGGCCTGAGGTGGCACGGCTGCTGGCGCGCAGCTGCCAGACATGCGGTGACGCCACCAGGTCGCGTGCCGCGATGGCGCCGAGTTGCCAACCGCCCATTTCGGCGCCTGCCGCCATGGGCAGCCGCGCGCACTGCCAGCGGGGTCCTTGGAGATCGGCAGGGCACGCCAGGCTCATTGTCTTGTCAGCAAAAAGGTCCTCAGCGCCAGGCTGCGCAAACGCTCGAAGCACATCGGCCTGTGCGGTGGCCAATGCGGCCTGGGCGGCGTTGCGCGCTTGCTGTGCCTGGCCGCGTGTCTGGCTGGTCCGCAGGTCCATCAGCACGGCGCGGCTACTCCATGCACTGGCCAGGGTGGCCAGCAGCACCAGGCCCAGCACCAGGAGCAAGGTGGCGGCGCCTCGCTCTTCTCGCGTTGCGGATGTCGTGTGCAAACTCATGGGCAGTAGAGGGCCTGAGCGACAGGCGGAAGGTCGTTGCGTAAAACCACGGTGCGCTCAAGAAGCAGGGTGCGCGCAGGTTCCTGTGGCCATTGGGCTTCGAGTTGCAGCAGAACATGGCGTTGCAACCACTGCTCGCGCCGTTGGCAGCGCAAGGAGGCCTCCAGCCGGGTCATGCGCAGACTGGCCGTGTCGGTCAGGGCGGTCCAGACCTCGGGCGAGCACGCGGTGCGCACCTGCAGTGCGCCTGCCTTGAGCCTAAATCCGGTGCATTCGTCGTTGTCCTGTGCACCGTTGTGGTTGCGGTCCAGTGTCCAGTCGATGCGGCCGTTGCCGAGGCCGAAATCTTCGGGGCCATCGCAAAAGGCATCGGTGCATGTGTCCGGGCTGCGCGTGTTCCAGGATTTGGCGCTGTATTGGGCATCCTGCAATTCGCTGGCCATCAGATCCATGGCGAAATGCAGGTCTTGTTGCAGATGGCTGTCCTGCAGGGCAAGACGGTGGCCACGCAGCAGTTGCGCCAGCATGTGGGCTCCGCCCGTCAGTACCAGCAGACCGAGCGAGAGCCCGACCAGCAGGCCCACCAGCGTCTCTCCGCGTTGATTGGAATCGGCCGGAAAATTCATCGCCAGCACTGGGCCGGGTCACTGTCGATGCTTTGCCCGCTGCTGTAGACGACGGTGGCCGCGTCACGCCAGGCCAGCCGCATCGGGGTGCAGGCGGTATCGGTCGCCTGAGGACCGATGGGCATGGCTTCAACCACGTAAGCGTCGGTGCTGGCCTCGGTCACATGAAGACGGTAGAACTGTTGAGGCGATTGATCGCCGGTCCATCCCAGTTCAGCGGGCGAGCTGGCGAAGCTCTGGTGGGTGCTTCGGTACCGAGCCTGGTCAAACTGCAGTTGTTGCAATGCGGCCCGCGCATCGCCGCGACGCACCTGACGTTGTTGTTGCTGGTAAGCAGGTATGGCCAGCGCGCTGAGGATGCCCAGGATGGCCATGACCACCAGCAACTCGGTGAGGGTCCAGCCGCAGGCCGAGCCAGAAAATGGCTTGCGGCCACCGATGCATGTGTGCATGAAAGTCTCCCTGAATCGTTCTTGTGGTCACCATTGTGATGAGGCTCGTGCTGGCTGTACAGCCCTTGGCAGCGGCACTGTTTTGGCATAGGCTGGCGCGCAGGGAGGTGTGCAAGATGGCCAAAGCAGCCAGACGGGCCGGTGTGGTGCAGGACGGCGGGTTCACTTTGCTGGAAGCGCTGGTGGTGGTGGCTCTGCTGTCGGTTCTGCTGGCGCTGGCGGTGCCGGGTCTGACTGGCCAGCGCGAACGTCAGCAGCTGCAAGCCCAGGCCGAAGATTTCTGGAGCAGCCTCATGCTGGCGCGTGCCCAGGCGCTGCTGCACCAGCAGCATGTGACGGTGTGTTCGGCGTCCCATGGCGTGTGCGACCCGGCGGCAGGCTGGCATTCGGGTTGGCTCGTGTTTGTGGATGCCAACCGCAACGGGCAGCGCGAAACGGATGAGCACATGGTGCAGCAACGGGGCGCGACGCCCACAGCGATCCGGATCACCGGCAACAGCAGCGTCAACCGTGTCATCGGCTACGGCGCCGAAGGCCGCAGCGAGAGCCTGACAGGGGCGTTTCAGGCCGGCACGGTCAGCGTGTGTGCTTCAGGGCAGGCACAAGGGTGGCAGGTGGTGATCAACGCGGTCGGACGTCCGCGGCTGGAAAAAGCCGAGATGCAAACCTGTCCCTGAGCTCAGCGGACTTCGTCGACCAGGGTCTTGAATTCGTCAATGTCTTCGAAGCTGCGGTAGACACTGGCAAAGCGCACATAGGCCACCTTGTCGAGCTTCTTGAGTTCGCGCATGACCAGTTCGCCAATGCGGTTGGAGGCGACTTCGCGATGGGGCTGGTTGAGCAGGTTTTCCTCGATGCGCTCGATGGCTGCATCCACCTGTTCGGTGCTCACCGGACGCTTGCGCAGGGCCAGGTTCAGGCTGGCACGCAGTTTTTCGCGCTGGTAGTCGATGCGGCGGCCGTCTTTCTTGACGATGGCCGGGAAGGTGACCTCGGGCTTTTCGTAGGTGGTGAAGCGCTTTTCACAGGCGCCGCACTGGCGGCGCCTGCGGATGAATGTCCCGTCTTCGGCCAGCCGGGTCTCGACGACCTGGGTTTCAAGGTGACCGCAGAAGGGGCATTTCATCTTTCAGATCCTGGTCACTTGTAGACCGGGAAGCGGGCGGTCAGGGCGTTGACCTTGGCGCGCACCGCCGCGATGTTGGCTTCGTCACGCGGGTTGTCGAGCACGTCGGCGATCAGGTGGGCGGTGATGCGGGCTTCCTCGTCCTTGAAGCCCCGGGTGGTCATGGCGGGTGTACCGATGCGCACGCCGCTGGTCACGAACGGCTTTTCAGGGTCGTTCGGGATGGCGTTCTTGTTGATCGTCATGTGGGCGGCGCCCAGGGCGGCTTCGGCTTCCTTGCCAGTGATGCCCTTGGCGCGCAGGTCCACCAGCATGACGTGGCTCTGGGTGCCGCCGCTCACGATGCGCAGGCCGCGCTGGGTCAGCACCTCGGCCACGATCTGGGCATTCTTGACGACCTGTTGCTGGTAAGCCTTGAATTCGGGTTGCAGCGCTTCCTTGAAGGCCACGGCCTTGGCCGCGATGACATGCATCAGCGGGCCGCCTTGCAGGCCGGGGAAGATGGCGCTGTTGATGGCTTTTTCGTGTTCGGCCTTCATCAGGATGATGCCGCCGCGCGGGCCGCGAAGGCTCTTGTGGGTGGTCGAGGTCACCACGTCGGCGTGGGGCACGGGGTTGGGGTACACGCCCGCGGCGATCAGGCCGGCGTAGTGGGCCATGTCGACCATGAAAATCGCGCCGACTTCCTTGGCGACTTTGGCAAAGCGGGCCCAGTCGATGTGCAGGGAGTAAGCGGAGGCACCGGCCACGATCAGCTTGGGCTTGTGTTCGCGGGCCTTGGCTTCCATCGCGTCATAGTCGATGGCTTCGTTCTTGTCCAGACCGTAGGACACGACGTTGAACCACTTGCCCGACATGTTCAGCGGCATGCCGTGGGTCAGGTGGCCGCCTTCGGCCAGACTCATGCCCATGATGGTGTCGCCGGGCTTCAGAAAAGCCAGGAACACGGCCTCGTTGGCCGATGCGCCGCAGTGCGGCTGCACGTTGGCGGCGTCGGCGCCAAAAATCTGCTTGATGCGGTCAATGGCCAGCTGCTCGGCGATGTCCACGTATTCGCAGCCGCCGTAGTAGCGCTTGCCGGGGTAGCCCTCGGCGTATTTGTTGGTCAGCTGGCTGCCCTGGGCGGCCATGACGGCGGGCGAGGCGTAGTTTTCGCTGGCGATCAGCTCGAGGTGGTGTTCCTGGCGGGCGTTTTCGGCCTGGATGGCGGCAAACAGTTCGGGGTCGGTCTGTTCAATCAGGATGTTGCGGTTGTACATGGCAGTCTTTTAAAAGAAGAAACCTTGGCAGGACTTGGAGACAAGCGCTGGCAAGGGCTGCCCAGGCGAACGGCTGAAAACGGATGTTCCGTTGCGCGCTCCCCAGTGGTCTCGGGTGGGGCTTGCCACCGCTTTCCACGTCAGAAGCCGTCTGAAAGGGCTTCCTATCGCCAGTTGCGCACAGACACAAGTGTAGCCGAGGCCGGACCTCAAAGCCTGGGCGAGGTGGCTCTTGTCTGCGCGGTGTGGGCGTAGGTTTGAACGATCCGTTCGAGCTGTTTGTGCTCGGCCATCACCCGTTCTACATAGAGGGTATCGTTGCTTTGGCCTGACGATCGGCCGTACAGGCGCAAGCCCTCTGCGACGGAGCCGGCTTGCTGGATGTTCGACTGCAACAGCCGTGCACCGATGCGCAGGTTGGTCTGGGGGTCAAAAGCTGCCAGCTTGCCGCCAAACTGATTGAGTGTGTCTTCGTGGGCCACGGGTTCGATCTGCATCAGTCCCATGGCACCCTGGGTGCCCCGGGCAAAGGGGTTGAAGCCGGACTCCACGGCCATGACGGCCAGGATCAGGGTAGGGGGCAGCTGGCTGAGTTGGCCCAGCTGCCAGGCTTCGGCGACCAGGTTGCTCAGAGGTTGAGGGGCGACCCGGTACTTGCGGCTGAGCCAGTGGGTGACTTTGGTCTGCTCGGGCAGGAGATCCTGAACGGCCTGGGCCAGGCTTTCATCTTGACGGCTGGTGAGCCAGCCCATCAGCCATTCGCTGGCCGAAGTCTGCAGGCCGGGGCGTGCGGCAAAGGTCAGAACGACCGCGAGCACGCTCAAGCCGACCAAGGCCAGGCTGTGGCGGGTGATTTCAACAAAGCCTTCCCGGATGTCCAGGATCAGGCTGGTGGGCGATTGCCATCGCCGTAAGGAGGATAGAAGGGCAGACATTGCATTCCTCTGATGGGCCAGTCATGTCCTGATGGAAGATGACTGGGCGAAAGCTGTCTGAAACAGCGGTCTGGCGCCGTTGCAAAGGGGCCAGGAGAGCATCAGCAGGGTTATCCCTGATTTGGGTGGATGGATTCTAGGAAGCCTTCTAATATTCAGTCAATACTAAAGAATTGACCTTATATAACCTGGTGTTAAAAAGATGGGGCCACGCCTGGGTGCTGATGCACCTGCGCCACCCCGGTCACCGAGAAGGTGGGCATTCCGGGGGACAATAGGCGATTGATTTGCAATGGGCTGGCCATTTTGGCCGGGCCGACAGGGTGTAACACAGTGACTTCCAGCCATTCTTCTGCCGATATTTCTTCCTTGGACCAATTGACCGGTGGGGCATTTGCTGCAGCCACTTCGGGCGACCGGGCGAACCGCCTGCGTGACTGGCTGACCACCGAACCGGCGCTCGAACCCTTGCAGGAGGTTTACCGCGAGATGACTGCCCGTGACAAAGGGGCCGCCAAGGTGCTCAAGGAGCGTCTGGATGAGCTCAAGCGTGCCCGCGAGCAGGATGCCCTGATCGAGCAATGGGCTGCCAAGGCCGAGCAGCTGCTCGCTGGCCATCGGCTCAACATTGCTGACGCTCTGGCCTGGCAGCGCGATGCGGCCAAGGCCGGTGCACCCCTGTCCCGTGAACCGCTGGCCGGACTCAAGAGTCGCCTGGCCGATGTGGTGCGCCGGGTCGAGGATTTGCAGCACCAGGTGATGGTCCAGCGGGAAGCGGCTGTGCTGCTGGCCCAACGGGTGGAGGTGCTTTCCACCAAGCCATTGCAGGAAGCGCGCACCAGCCGTGAAGCCCTGCAGGCCGATGTGCAGGCCTGGGCTGTGCAGGCCGGGCAGCTGATGCAAGACAGCGCATGGGCCAGCGTAGACCTGAAATTTGCTCCCCAGCTGGAGGCCTCGCGCAACCAGCTGCAGGCGGTGTGGGAGGGTTTCGACGCAGCGCTGCAGCAGGCCGACGCGGCTTTGGCCCAAGCCGATGCGCCGCTGCCCAGCGTGCCGGTGTGGGCGGACGAAATCCGGGCTTTGCGTGGTGAAACACCGGCCGAGGCGGTTGCGCCGGCCCGCAGTGCCAAGCCCAAGATGGATCCCGCTGAACGCCAGGCCTTGCGTGAGCAGGCGACACAGGCCGTACTCAAGGAGCTTGAAGCACTTGAGAAGGAAGTGGCCGAAGGCCATGGCAAAGCCAGTGCAGGTGCAGCAACGGCCTTGCGCGATGTGCTCAAGACGCACGGACGCCATCTTGATCCGGCACTGGATACCCGAGTCCACGAGGCCCTGACCGCAGCCGGTGAGCTCGAAGGCTGGCAGCGCTGGCGTGCCGATCAGCTGCGTCAGGAGTTGCTGGGCAAGGCACAAGCCTTGCTGGGACCCGACAAGCAGCCGACCATGGGGGGTCGAAAAATGCAGGAGGCCCTGCGTCAGCTGCGCGAGGCCTGGAAGCAGACCGACCAGGGCGGCTTGCCCAACCACGCGCTCTGGAAAAAATTCGACGCTGCCTGCACCGAGGCCTACAAGACCGTGCAAGCCTGGCTGGATCAGCTCAAGCAGGAAACTGCCGCACAGAAATCGCAACGCCTGCAACTCATTGAAGAGGTCAAGGCCTGGACTTTGGCCCATGCCGAAGGCAATGACTGGCGTGCCCAGGCGCGCGAGATCCACCAGTTCTCTGAGCGCTGGCGCAATGCGGGACACCTGAGCGAGAAGGCGTATGCCGAGCTGCAGCCCCAGTGGAAAGCGGCCATCCATGCTGCTGCTGGCCGACTGGAGACCGCTCAGAAAGAAAGCACCCAGCGCCGCCACGCCTTGATCGAGGAAGCCAAGGCGCTGGGCGCCGCACCGCAGCTGCGCATCGACGCCGTCAAAGCCTTGCAGCAGCGCTGGCAGCAGGAAGCCCAGGCCGTGCCCCTGGACCGCAAGACCGAGCAAAAGCTCTGGGAAGTGTTCCGCAAGCCGATCGACGAAGCCTTCGAACGCAAAGGCAGCGCTCGCACACAGGCCGACGCGCAGCTCAGTGCTCGTGACAAGGCCGTGCTGGACGCGTCCAAGGCGCTCGATACCGCCAACGCCTCGGGCGATGCCGCGCAGATCCGTGCGGCCATGGCTGCGCTGGACGCGGCCCTCAAGGCACAAGCTGCACCGGCCGCGCCCGCTCAGGTTGCTGCCCCTGAGGCAGCCGTGCCTGAGGCGGCGCCGGATGCGGCGTCTCCAGTTTCGTCCGCAGAAGGCGCCGAAGCCGCCGCCGAAACGCCCGAGGCCGCGCCTGCGCCCGTCGCACCCAAACCCGCCCGCCCGGTGGTGGCTGTGCGCGGTGATGACCGCCCTGGCCAGAAGAAGACCGAACCGCAGGCCGCCAAACCCGGCCGCCGCGAAGGCCGTCCGGGTGATCGCGGCGGCGAACGGGGCTTTGACCGTGGCGACCGAGGTGGCCGTTTCGAACCCCGCGAAGACCGTGGCCCGCGTCTGGGCGATGCCGCCTTCCGCGCCCAGCGCGAAGCCCGTGAGCGCGCCGAGCTGGCGCTGCGCAAGCTGGCTGCGCAGGCCCACGGCGAAACGCTGACTCAGCTGCTGTCGGCCTGGAAAGATCGCCAGGCCGAGGCGCTGCCCTCGGCGCAGGCGCTGGGCAAAGCCGTGCCGGCCGCAACCCGTCAGGCCTGGGCGCAAGCGCTGGCTCAGCCCGCGCAGCCCGAGGCAGGTCTGTCCCTGTTGCGTCTGGAAATGGCCGCCGAAGTGCCCACGCCAGCCGAACATCTGGCCGAGCGCCGCGCCCTGCAGCTGCAACTGCTGACGCGCCGCAACGAGGCGGGTCCGGCTGAGACCTGGGGGCAGGACGTGGCCCGGGTGCTGGCCTCGGCGCATGACGATGCCACGGCGCGACGCCTGCAAAACGCGCTCAAGAACCTGCTTCGCCGCTGAGGGATTCGCGCGCCGATGCGCGCTCCTACCAAGCTTCTTGCCCAGGCAGGAGGTTGCCCCTTCAGTCCCCCGTGTCCATGTAGGAGGTCGCCCCTGCGGCCGAATGCTGTAGATCCGGCTCAGGCCGGCAGCCGCTCGCGGCGGCCGTCCGCATGCAGGCGCAGCACCTGCGCCCTTTGCTGCGTGGCATTCACATGCCAGTCGCTGAGCACCTGCCGGATGGCACCGGGCAGGCCTTCCACAGGATGGTCGGCCGGCCGGTGCGTGTGGCCGTGGATCAGGTGCTGGCTGTTGGCGGCCTGCAGCCAGTCTCGGGTCATGGCCGCATCGGCGTCGGCAAAAGACACCATGCTCTGGTTGTGTGCCTCGCTCTGGGCGCGCATGGCCTGGGCCATGGCCAGGCGCTCGGTCAGGGGTTTGGCCAGAAATTCGGCCTGCCAGTCGGGGGTGCGGGCCACGACCCGAAAGCGCTGGTAGGCCTCGTCGCCCAGACACAGGGCATCGCCATGGCTGAGCACGACGCGCTGGGTGCCCCAGACCAGCACAGTCGGATCCTGCAGGAGCTGCACGCCGCAACTGCCGAGGAAAGCCCCGCCTACCAGAAAGTCGCGGTTGCCAGGCATGAAACCCACGGTCATGCGCCGGCTGGCGTCCCGCAGCACCTGCGCGCAGGTCTGCAGAAAAGGGTCCTGAGCCACAGCGTCGTCGCCCACCCAGACTTCGAACACATCGCCCAGCAGCAGCACTGCGTCGGCGGTGGTGCCTTGCATGTGGGCGCGCCAGGCCTCGAAGGTGCCGGGCTCGGCGGCCTGCAGGTGCAGGTCGGAAATCAGGTCCACGGCCTGCCAGCCGGCAGGCGCTTCAAAAGTGCCGAAAGCCGTGGACGCCATGCCGATCAGATCGCCACGGCCTTTTCGATGACCACGTCTTCTTTCGGCACGTCGTCATGGAAGCCGTTGCGGCCGGTCTTGACGCCACGGATCTGGTCGACGATTTCGGTGCCCTTGACCACTTTGCCGAACACGGCGTAGCCCCAGCCCTGCAGCGAGGGAGCGGTGTGGTTGAGGAAACCGTTGTCGGCCACGTTGATGAAGAACTGGGCGGTGGCCGAGTGAGGCGCCTGGGTGCGGGCCATGGCCACGGTGTACTTGTCGTTCTTCAGGCCGTTGTTGGCTTCGTTGTCGATCGGGGCATCGGTGGGCTTTTGGGTCATGCCCGGCTCGAAGCCGCCGCCCTGGATCATGAAGCCGTCGATCACGCGGTGGAAGATGGTGCGGTCGTAGTGGCCCTTGTTCACATAGGACAGGAAGTTCTCGGTGGATTTGGGGGCTTTTTCGGCATCAAGTTCAATGGTGATGACGCCCATGCTGGCGATGTGGAGTTCAACTTGCGGATTGCTCATGGTGTTTCTCAGGGAAGCAGGGTGATGGACTGGATGATGACCGGGGTCTTGGGGACATCGGTCGGGAAGGGGCCGCCCGATCCGGTCGGGGTCTGGCGGATTTTCTGGACCACGTCCATGCCGGACGTGACTTTGCCAAAAACGGTGTAACCGTAGAGCTGCGGGGCGTTCAGCAGCTGGCTGCGCGGGATGTTTTCGTAGACGCGGCCCTGGTATTCAAAGCGTTTGACCGGATCGCCTTCGGGGATGGGGGTCGGGTCCAGAAAGGCGTTGTCCACCACGTTGATGAAGAACTGCGAGGTGGCCGAATGCGGGTCGTTGGTGCGGGCCATGGCCAGCGTGCCGGTGGTGTTCTTCAGGCCGGCTGCCAGCGCGGCGCGGCCTTCGTGCTGCACCGGGGCGCGGGTGGGCTTTTCCTTGTAACGGGTGTCGTAGCCGCCGCCCTGCACCATGAAGTTGGCGATCACGCGGTGAAAGAGGGTGCCGTCGTAGTGCTTGTCCTTCACATACTGAAGGAAGTTGGTCACTGTTTGCGGGGCCTTGTCAGCGTAGAGCTCCGCCTCGATCACGCCTACCGAGGTGGTGATCTGGACTTTGGGTGTGCCAGCAGCCCACGCACCTGCGTTCGCCATGGCCCACAGGCACATGAAGCTGGCGGTTTGCACAAAGTGTCGTTTCAGCATCGGGTTCTCCAGCCGGCGCTCAGCGTGCCAGCATAGGGGCGATGGCCTCGGACTTGCGCACAGCCGAGGCGGGTGCCGCAGGCGCGCGACCGGCGCGCTGATAGGCCTGCAAGGCCTGGCTCAGGTGCAGATCGCCCAGGTTTTCAAGGGCCACGGCATAGTCCGGACGAGCCAGCAGGGCTTTGTTCAGGCTGTCGAGGGCATCCTGAACGCGACCCTGGCGGGCGTAGAGCACGGCCAGGTTGTTGTGCGGTTCTGGCAGCTCCGGAAATTCCAAAGTCAGGGATTCAAGCAGTTCCTGGGCTGCGCTGGATTGGCTTTGCGAGTCCAGGATGCGGCTTTTGAGCAGACGCATCTGTGGATCCTGAGGGGACTTCTGCAGATGGGCGCTGCTGAGCTGGCTGGCCCGGTCGAGTTGGCCGTTGCGAATCAGTCGTTCCACATCGTCATAAACGTCAGCTTGTGCCGGCAGGCAGCACAAAACCAGACCACTCAGGATCAATTGCACCGAGATGGTGCGGACGGAACTAAAGGGCAGGGGGGGGAAAGTGCGCATACGTGTCCGCCAGAGTGGACGGCTATACTGAGGGCATTGTAGCGGAGCACCTTCTTCACGAGGTTCCCTTTGCGAATGCGACCACCGTTTTGTCGCACCCTTTTCCCTTTTTTGTTTTTGGGCCTGTTGGCTGGCCTGTCGCTGTTTGGTTTTTGTTCATGAGCCTGCGCATTTTCAACACGCTCACCCGTTCTGTCACCGACTTCCGGCCTCTGGAGCCTGGTCATGTGCGCATGTACGTGTGTGGCATGACGGTCTATGACCTGTGCCATCTGGGCCATGCCCGCTCCATGGTGGCGTTTGATGTGGTGCAGCGCTGGCTCAAGGCCAGTGGGTACAAGGTCACCTATGTCCGCAACATCACCGACATCGACGACAAAATCATCAAGCGCGCCCTGGAAAACGGTGAAACCATCCGCCATTTGACCGACCGCATGATCGATGCGCTGCACCAGGATGCCGATGCCCTGGGCATTGAACGACCCCAGCATGAACCAAGAGCGACCGACTACGTGCCGCAGATGCTGAGCATGATTGGCACGCTGGAGAATAAAGGTCTGGCGTACCGCGCTGGCAACGGTGATGTGAACTACGCCGTGCGCAAATTTCCGGGTTACGGCAAGCTCTCGGGCAAGTCGCTGGATGAACTCAATGCTGGCGAGCGCGTGGCCGTTGAGTCGGGCAAGAACGACCCGCTGGACTTCGTCCTTTGGAAGTCGGCCAAGCCGACCGAACCGGATGACTGCAAATGGGACAGCGCTTTTGGAACCGGCCGCCCTGGCTGGCACATCGAATGTTCGGCCATGAGCTGCGAGCTGCTGGGTGAAACGTTCGATATCCACGGCGGCGGTGCCGACCTGCAGTTCCCTCACCACGAAAACGAAATCGCGCAAAGTCAGGGCGCTTTGGGTGAGGGCACGTTCGCCCGCTTCTGGATGCACAACGGCTTCATCAACGTCGACAACGAGAAGATGTCCAAGAGCCTGGGCAACTTCTTCACCATCCGCGATGTCCTGAAAGCCTTTGACGCCGAAACCGTGCGTTTCTTTGTGGTGCGCAGCCATTACCGCAGCCCGCTCAATTACAGCGATGTGCACCTGCAGGATGCCAGGGGGGCGTTGCGCCGTCTCTACACCGCCTTGCAGGCGGTGGTGCCTGTGCCTGTGGCCATTGATTGGGCCAATCCCTTTGCCACCCGCTTCAAGGCGGCGATGGACGAAGACTTCGGTACGCCCGAAGCCGTGGCTGTGCTCTTTGATCTGGCCAGTGAAGTCAATCGTACGCGTTCGCCCGAACTGGCGGGTCTGCTCAAGGCGCTGGGCGCCACACTCGGCCTGCTGCAGTCTGACCCTACCGCTTATCTGCAGTCTGGCGCAGGCCTGGATGAAGCCGCGATTGCTGCGCAGATCCAGGCCCGCGCCGATGCCAAAGCCGCCAAAAACTTTGCCGAGGCCGACCGCATCCGCAATGAACTGCTGGCCGCTGGCATCGTGCTCAAGGATTCGCCTGCGGGTACCACCTGGGAGGCCAAGGCGTGAGCCAGGTCATCCCTGTCACGCCTGAATACTGGGCCGAGGCCTGCGCGCACCTCTCGCGCAAGGACCGGGTGATGAAAAAGCTCATCCCCCAGTTTGGTGACGCCATCCTTGAATCACGAGGCGATGCGTTCGTCACGCTGGCCCGATCGATTGTGGGTCAGCAGATTTCGGTCAAGGCTGCCCAGTCGGTCTGGGACAAGTTCTCCAAACTGTCGCGCAAGCTCACCCCGGCCGGGGTACTCAAGCTGAAGGTGGATGACATGCGCGCGGCCGGTCTGTCTGCACGCAAGGTGGAATATCTGGTGGACCTGGCCCTGCACTTCGATTCGGGCACTGTGCACGTCAAGCAGTGGCAAGGCATGGACGACGAGGCCATCATCGCCGAGCTGGTGGCCATCCGCGGCATTGGTCGCTGGACCGCCGAGATGTTCCTGATCTTTCACCTGATGCGGCCCACTGTGCTGCCGCTGGACGATGTGGGCCTGATCAACGGCATCAGCCGTAACTATTTTTCGGGCGAACCGGTCAGCCGCAGCGATGCGCGCGAGGTGGCCCAGGCCTGGAGCCCGTACTGCACCGTGGCGACTTGGTATATTTGGCGCTCGCTGGATCCGGTGCCCGTGGCTTACTGAGCCTGTAGCCTTTCGGGCTGAGCCAGTCGAAGCCCATTTCCCGGCCCTTCGACTGGCTCAGGTCGAATGCATCGCCCCCCGCAGCCTGTTATGAATTGAGGAGAAAAACTTGGCCAAACGTACGTTTCTCGATTTCGAGCAACCCATTGCCGAACTCGAAGCCAAGATTGAAGAGCTGCGCTATGTGCAAAGCGAGTCGGCCGTCGACATCACCGATGAAATCGACCAGCTGAGCAAAAAAAGCCAGCAGCTGACCAAAGACATCTACAGCGACCTGACGCCCTGGCAGATCACCAAGATCGCGCGCCATCCCGAGCGTCCCTACACGCT
>CAXRGK010000233.1:0-2942 GCA_964230145.1 Burkholderiaceae bacterium
ATGTGCTGGCCATCTGGCCGCCGATTGCGGGCGGTTGAGGCAGGCGGTTCAGGCGCGTTTTCCCGTGCAGTCTTTCTACCCTGAACGCTTCGAGCGCGACATGGCCACCACAGAGGCCGAATGGTTGGCGGCGCTGCCCAGGGCAGCAGGCGAACACCCTTGTGTTGTGCATACCGGTTGCGCCGAAATCCACATCGATGAAGGTCGCCTGCTGCTGCAATGGCACGCCTTGCCGCCCCGTGTGATCGCGTTGCTGCGCCTGCAACGCCTGGCAGTGGCGTTTGCTTTTGAAGGGGTGGACGATGCGGCACGCCAGCGTTTCATGAAGCGTTTTGACCTGACCATGCAGCGCGGTGGGGGGTAAGGGTGGACTCGTTGACACCAATGCGATGCGCGCTTGGCTCCGCCTAATTTCTCAGTCCCACCAGGGTGGCCTTCATCTCGCACACAGCTGTTTGTGTGTGTTCCCGCACAAAGCATCAATGAATGAATGTTTTGAAAATCAATTTCTTTGATTTTCGATTCGCACGGCCTGGCGATTTTGTGTCAAAAAACACACTCAGGAACTGACAACCCATGGTGATGCTGAATTTTTTGTTCCTTACCGAACCATTTGGCAGCGCAATGCCGATATGATTTTTTCAAATTTGTAGATTTGAAATTGGAGGAAACAATCTTGTCTCCCCGCTTGAACACCCTGCTGGCCAGTCTTCCCGAGACCGAATACCAAGCCCTGGCCAGACATCTGCAATTGATCTCCTTGCAAAAAGGGCAAGTCCTCTTCCGTGCTGGAGAGGTGCCTAGTCAGGTCTACTATCCGATCGGTGCCATTGTTTCGGGCATGTTGGATTCGGGAGACGGACAGCCAATTGAAACCTTCATGCTGGGCAAAACGTGCATGGTTGGGATTGCCGCACTGGGGCAGCCAAGTTTTTATCTCGCACGGGTTCGCAGCTCAGGTCTGGCTTACCGCATGTCCATGGAGGCGTTTCTTCGGGTCAGGTCAGAGTGCCCCACATACATTCAAGGTGCTCATGCGGCGACCAATCGCATGCTCATGCAACTGTCTCAATCCATCGTCTGCAGCAAGCGGCACTCGGTCGAGCAACAACTCATTCGCTGGATGCTGATCACTCTGGACCGAACCTTGGACAGCCATATCCACATCACGCATCAAGAGCTTTCGGAAATCCTGGGTTTTCGTCGTGAGGCCATCACCATGAACCTCGGAAAAATGACCGACCGCGGAGATATTCATGTCCGTCGCGGGGTGGTCGAAATCCTGAGCCGCGAGGCTTTGGAAGAGCGTTCCTGCACTTGTTACTGGATTGGCCAGCAGCAACTGCGTCCGGCTTTTCAGCAGCTTGTCGGCTTTGCTTGAGGTCACTCTCTTGCGGGCCACCACCTGGCTCGATAGGGGCCACCAACGTTTGCTGACGGAGATGACCAGGATTGCTCGCGTATGGTGACGGATCAGCGCATCCAGAGTGCTGCAACCGTCTTGAGCCCCAGCACGGTCAGCGCCAGCGATCCGAACAGGTGGACACTGGCGGTGCCCAGCGCCAGCGCATAACGTTGCTGCTGCAGCATGGCCACCACCTCGGCCGAAAAACTTGAAAAGGTGGTCAGAGCGCCCAGAAAACCGGTGACCAGTGTCAGTCGCCAGGCCGGATCGAGTTCGGGCATCTGCTGGAACACGCCCACGGCAACGCCCACCAGGTAGCCGCCAATCAGATTGGCCGCCAGCGTGCCCCATGGGATCAGGGCGCCACTGTGGCTCAGCCATAGGCCAAGCTGCCAGCGCGCCAGGGCGCCCAGGCAGGCACCGAAACAGATGGCGAGGACAGTTTGCATGATGCAGCCATTGTAGGAGGCCGCTCCTTCGCGAGCGGGGGCTCGCTCCAGCAGAGGGCCAGGGCTCAGAACGGTGGATCGTCGGCTGCAGCGGGCACTGCTTCGGCAGAAGCCGGAGTGGTCTGTGCACCCCATTCCATCTCGCCGCCCAGGGCGGCGATCAGGCTGTCCAGCAGGGGCGAGAGCAGGCCGGTGGACAGGGCCACGTCGGCGTCAAATCGGTCTTCGCTCTTGTCGGTGCCGCTGGCGTCCATCACGCCGTCCAGAAACTGCACCTTCTTGAGTTGCAGGGTTTCGGTCAGCACGAAAGCCACGCGGCCATCCCAGCTCAGGGCCAGTTGGGTGGGCAGTTTGCCTTCGGTCACATGCTTGCGCACATCTTCGGTGGCAAGGTGGTGGCGCACGTAGCGGATGCTGGCCGCGTCTTCCCCCGTGGCCTTGAGCGTGCATTCGCGCTCCACGCGCAGGTCGGCCGGCCAGTCTTCGGGGTTGGGGGCCAGCAGCCATTCGGTCATGGCGGCCTGCGGCGTGGTGGCGGTTTGCAGCAGGGCGATGTTCAGACCCGGCAGGGCCTTGAGCAGTGCCGAGACCGCTTCGTCGGCCTTGCCCTGGCTGCCGGCATTGAGCACCAGGCGGCGTGCCTGCATGTCCAGCCAGACCAATACGCTGGACTGGCGGGCAAAGGCCTGCGGCAGCAGTGACAGCAGGATCTCGTCCTGCATGTCCCGTTTTTCCTTTTTGCCGGGTTTGCGGCCGGTGGACGCTTCGATCTCGGCCACCTGCTCGTCGAGCTTCTTGCGCACCACGTTGCCAGGCACGGCCTTGGATTCGATCACCAGCTTGGCGATCCAGTGTCCGCCGATCGATTCGATCAGTGGACCGTGTGCCTGCCCGCGCGGCTCGGCCCAGCCGACCGATTTGTCCTGGGTGGCGCCACACTCCGTAAAACGCTGGCCCTGCAGCGCGCTTTCCGCATCGCTCAGGCTGGGGCTCCAGCCCTCGCCAATGCGGTAAACCATCACCGTCTTGAACATGCCATTCCATTGAGGGAGCGGCGATCTTACGTGATGCGGTCAGGGGTCATGTGT
>CAXRGK010000234.1:0-9266 GCA_964230145.1 Burkholderiaceae bacterium
CGGGCCCACGGTGATCACGGAACGACCGGAGTAGTCCACGCGCTTGCCCAGCAGGTTCTGACGGAAACGACCGCTCTTGCCCTTGATCATGTCGGCCAGGGACTTGAGCGCGCGCTTGTTGGCGCCCGTCATGGCCTTGCCGCGGCGGCCGTTGTCCAGCAGGCTGTCCACGGCTTCCTGCAGCATCCGCTTTTCGTTGCGGGCGATGATTTCAGGGGCCTTGAGTTCGAGCAGGCGACGCAGACGGCTGTTGCGGTTGATGACGCGGCGGTACAGGTCGTTCAGGTCGGAGGTCGCAAAGCGGCCGCCGTCCAGCGGCACCAGCGGACGCAGGTCCGGCGGCAGCACGGGCAGCACTTCGAGCACCATCCACTCGGGCTTGATGCCCGACTTCTTGAAGGCTTCGAGCACTTTGAGGCGCTTGGCGTTCTTCTTGACCTTGACTTCGGAGCCGGTCAGGTCACCACGCAGGCGTTCGATTTCCTGGTCGATGTCGATGCCCTGCAGCAGCTCCTTGATGCCTTCGGCGCCCATCTTGGCCTGGAATTCGTCACCGTATTCCTTGACCTTGGCGTCGTAGTCGTCCTCGCTCATGATGCTGAACTTCTTGAGCGGGGTCATGCCCGGGTCGGTCACGACATAGGCCTCGAAGTACAGCACGCGCTCGATGTCGCGCAGCGTCATGTCGAGCACCAGGCCCAGACGCGAAGGCAGCGACTTGAGGAACCAGATGTGGGCGCAAGGCGCGGCCAGGTCGATGTGGCCCATGCGCTCGCGGCGCACCTTGGTCTGCGTGACTTCAACGCCGCACTTCTCGCAGATCACACCGCGGTGCTTGAGGCGCTTGTACTTGCCGCACAGGCATTCGTAGTCCTTGATCGGGCCAAAGATCTTGGCGCAGAACAGGCCGTCGCGCTCGGGCTTGAAGGTGCGGTAGTTGATGGTTTCGGGCTTCTTGACTTCGCCGAAAGACCAGGAACGGATCTTCTCGGGCGAGGCCAGACCGATCTTGATGGCATCGAAATGCTCATCGGGCGTGAACTGCTTGAACAGGTCGAGTAGTGATTTCATTTGCTTGAATCCTTTGCCTGTGAATTAGGAGCGCTCGAGTTCGATGTCCAGGCCCAGGGAACGGATTTCCTTGACCAGCACGTTGAACGATTCGGGCATGCCCGCATCGATGGAGTGTTCGCCCTTGACAATGTTCTCGTAGACCTTGGTACGGCCTTGCACGTCGTCGGACTTGACGGTGAGCATTTCCTGCAGGGTGTAAGAGGCACCATAAGCTTCGAGTGCCCAGACTTCCATTTCGCCGAAACGCTGACCACCGAACTGGGCCTTGCCGCCCAGCGGTTGTTGCGTGACCAGCGAGTACGGGCCGGTGGAGCGGGCGTGCATCTTGTCGTCGACCAGGTGGTGCAGCTTGAGGTAGTGCATGTAGCCGATCGTGGTGGGGCGCTCGAAAGCGTCGCCGGTGCGACCGTCAAACAGATGCGCCTGCGTGCGGGTCGCCGTCAGGCCCTTGGCCGCAGCGATCTCGTCCGGGTAAGCCAGCTTGAGCATGGCGCGGATTTCTTCTTCGGCAGCACCGTCGAACACGGGCGAAGCGAAGGGGAAACCTTCCTTGAGGTTCTCTGCCATGACCAGGATTTCGTCGTCGGACAGCTGCGACAGGTCTTCCTTGCGGCCCAGGCTGTTGTAGAGCTGGTCGAACAGCTTGCGCAGCTCGGCCACTTTCTCCATGCGCTGGGTCTCGGCTTGCAGCATATTGCCAATGCGCTGACCGATGCCCTTGCCAGCCCAGCCCAGGTGGACTTCCAGCACCTGACCCACGTTCATGCGCGAAGGCACACCCAGCGGGTTGAGCACGATGTCGGCAGGCGTGCCGTCGGCCATGTAAGGCATGTCTTCGACCGGAACGATCTTGGAAACCACACCCTTGTTGCCGTGACGGCCGGCCATCTTGTCACCAGGCTGCAGGCGGCGCTTGACGGCCAGGTAGACCTTGACCATCTTGAGCACACCCGCGGGCAGCTCGTCGCCCTGCGTGAGCTTCTTGCGCTTTTCTTCAAAAGCCAGGTCGAAACTGTGGCGGGTCTGCTCCAGCGAGTTCTTGATGGACTCGAGCTGGGTGGCGATCTCGTCTTCGGCCGGACGGATGTCGAACCAGTGGAACTTCTCGACGGAATCCAGGTAAGCCTTGTCGAGTTTGGTGCCCTTGGCCAGCTTCTGCGGGCCACCGTTGGCCACGCGGCCGATCAGCAGCTTCTCGATACGGTCGAAAGCGTCGGCCTCCACAATGCGCAACTGGTCGTTGAGGTCCAGACGGAAGCGCTTGAGTTCATCGTCGATGATCTGCTGGGCGCGCTTGTCGCGCTGGATGCCTTCGCGGGTGAAGACCTGCACGTCGATGACCGTGCCGGACGAACCCTGGTCCACGCGCAGCGAGGTGTCCTTCACGTCAGACGCCTTCTCGCCGAAGATGGCGCGCAGCAGCTTCTCTTCAGGCGTGAGGGTGGTTTCGCCCTTGGGCGTGACCTTGCCCACCAGCACGTCGCCGGGCTGCACTTCGGCGCCCACGTAGATGATGCCGGACTCGTCCAGGCGGCCCAGTTGCTGCTCGGACAGGTTGGGGATATCACGGGTGCTTTCTTCAGCGCCCAGCTTGGTGTCGCGGGCCATGACCACCAGCTCCTCGATGTGGATCGAGGTGTAGCGGTCGTCGGACACCACGCGTTCGGAGATCAGGATCGAGTCTTCGAAGTTGTAACCGTTCCAGGGCATGAAAGCGATCAGCATGTTCTGACCGATGGCGATTTCGCCCAGGTCGGTCGAGGCGCCGTCGGCGATCACATCGCCCTTGGCCAGCTTGTCGCCACGCTTGACGATGGGGCGCTGGTGGATGTTGGTGTTCTGGTTGGAACGCTGGTACTTGATCAGGTTGTAGATGTCCACACCGACTTCACCGGCCACGGCCTCGTCGTCGTTGACGCGGATCACGATGCGGGTCGCGTCCACATAGTCAACCACGCCGCCACGGTTGGCGGTGACCACGGTGCCCGAGTCGACCGCGGCCACACGCTCGATGCCGGTGCCGACCATCGGCTTTTCCGGACGCAGCACGGGCACGGCCTGACGCGACATGTTGGCGCCCATCAGCGCGCGGTTGGCGTCGTCGTGCTCCAGGAACGGAACGAGCGAAGCCGCCACGGACACGATCTGCGCAGGCGACACGTCCATGTACTGGATACGTTCGGCGCCGCACAGGATGGATTCACCCTTTTCACGGGCGGAGACCAGCTCACCGGTCAGGCGGCCTTCGCTGTCGAGCGTGGCGTTGGCCTGGGCGATGACGTACTTGCCTTCTTCGATGGCCGACAGGTAGTCGATGTCCATCGTGACCTTGCCATCCACCACGCGGCGGTACGGGGTCTCGATGAAACCGTATTCGTTGAGGCGGGCGTACAGGGCCAGCGAGTTGATCAGGCCAATGTTCGGGCCTTCAGGGGTTTCGATCGGGCAGACGCGGCCATAGTGGGTCACGTGCACGTCGCGCACCTCGAAGCCGGCACGCTCGCGGGTCAGACCGCCCGGGCCCAGGGCCGAGACGCGGCGCTTGTGCGTGATTTCGGCCAGCGGGTTGGTCTGGTCCATGAACTGCGACAGCTGGGACGCACCGAAGAACTCCTTGAGGGCCGCAGAGATCGGCTTGGAGTTGATCAGGTCGTGCGGCATCAGCGGCTCCTGCTCGGCCTGACCCAGACGCTCTTTCACAGCCTTTTCGATACGTGCCAGACCGGTGCGGTACTGGTTCTCGGCCAGTTCGCCGACGCAACGCACGCGGCGGTTGCCCAGGTGGTCGATGTCGTCGACTTCACCGCGGCCGTTGCGCAGGTCCACGAGGATCTTGACCACGGCCAGGATGTCTTCGTTGGCCAGCACCATCGGACCGGTGGCTTCGTCGCGGCCCACGCGGGCGTTGAACTTCATGCGGCCCACGCGCGAGAGGTCGTAGGTGTCGGGGTTGTAGAACAGGCGGCCGAAGAGGGCCTGCACCGCATCTTCGGTGGGCGGCTCGCCGGGGCGCATCATGCGGTAGATGGCCACGCGGGCAGCGAATTCGTCAACGGTTTCGTCGATGCGCAGGGTCTGGCTGATGTAGGCGCCCTGGTCGAGTTCGTTGGTGTAAATGCACTGCAGGTCCTGGATGCCGGCCGAGCGCAGCTTCTTGAGCAGGGCTTCGGTCAGCTCTTCGTTGGCCTTGGCGATGATCTCGCCGGTGTCGCCGTCCACAATGTTGCGGGCGACCACGCGGCCGATCAGGAAGTCTTCGGGTACGCTGATGTGCGTGGTGCCGGACTGCTCCAGTTCACGGGTGTGGCGTGCAGTGATGCGCTTGTCCTTGGCGACCACCACCTTGCCGGATTTGTCGGTGATGTCGAAACGGGCCACTTCACCGCGCAGACGCTCGGAGACGAATTCCATCTGGGCGCCGCTGTCCATCAGACGGAAGTTGTCGTTGACGAAGAAGTTCGCCAGGATGGACTCGGGCGTCAGGCCGATGGCCTTGAGCAGGATGGAGACCGGCATCTTGCGGCGACGGTCCACGCGGAAGTACAGGATGTCTTTCGGATCGAATTCAAAGTCCAGCCAGGAACCGCGGTAAGGGATGATGCGGGCCGAGAACAGCAGCTTGCCCGAGCTGTGGGTCTTGCCCTTGTCGTGCTCGAAGAACACGCCCGGTGAGCGGTGCAGCTGGGACACGATCACACGCTCGGTGCCGTTGATGATGAAGGAACCCTTGTCGGTCATCAGGGGCACTTCGCCCATGTAGACCTCTTGTTCCTTGACTTCCTTGACCACCTTGGACTGCGATGTGGACGACTCGCGGTCATAGATGATGAGCTGCACGCGGGCGCGCACGGCAGACGAGAAGGTCAGGCCGCGCGTCTGGCATTCGCGTACGTCAAAAGCAGGTTTGGCGAGGTTGTACTCGACAAATTTCATCTCCACAAAACCGTTGTGCGAGACGATGGGGAACGCAGATTCGAAAGCGGCTTGCAGGCCTTCGTGCACGCGCTTGGACGGCAGCACATTGGCTTGCAGGAAAGACGTGTAGGCATCTTTCTGCATCTGCAGCAGGTAGGGAACTTCGAGCACGCTTTCGCGGCTGCCGAAACTTTTGCGGATTCGCTTGCGTTCGGTATAGGAATAGGCCATGAGATCTCCGGGCTACGATCTTTCAGGACTGGGTGCAGGCATCGATCCGGTCGACACCTGCGAACTTGGCGGCTGGCCACTACCAGCGTTGGCGGACGGTTGCGCATTGCACGCAACCCGAACCAAGGGTCTTCTGCAGTCGGGTCAGAAGACACTGCAAAGGGGTCTGCACGAGGCCACTTTGCGGTGCTTTCTGAAAGCACCAAAGGCTGGAGGCCCTTGCGGACACTCCAGCCTTGGACGAAAGCCGAATTACTTGAGTTCGGCCTTGGCGCCGGCTTCTTCCAGCTTCTTCTTGGCAGCTTCGGCGTCGGCCTTGGGCATGCCTTCTTTCAGGACCTTAGGAGCGCCGTCGACCATGTCTTTGGCTTCCTTCAGACCCAGGCCGGTGATCTCGCGAACCACCTTGATGACGCCAACCTTGTTGGCGCCGGCTTCGGCCAGCACCAGGTTGAAGTCGGTCTTCTCTTCAGCAGCAGCACCACCGGCAGCTGCGCCGCCAGCAGCAGGAGCGGCCATGGCGGCAGCGCTCACGCCAAACTTCTCTTCGATGGCTTTCACCAGGTCGTTGAGTTCCAGGACCGTCATGCTGTCCAGCGCGGTCAAAAATGCGTCTTTATCGAATGCCATTTTGATTTCCTAACAATTGGTTTGAACGAAGCTGCACACCGATCAGGCGGCAGCGGTTTCGCCTTCTTTCTTGGCCGCCAGAGCACCCAGCACCACAGCGGTACGGGAGATGGGGGACATGAGCAAGCCACACAGCTGGGCCAGCAGCACTTCCTTGGAAGGAACGCTTGCCAGGGCCTTCACACCGTTGACATCCAGGGCTTTGCCACCGTAGACGCCACCGCGAATCACCAGCTTGTCGTTGGTTTTCGCGAAATCGGCCACCACCTTGGCGGCAGCGATTGCGTCTTCGGAGAAGCCATAGATCAGCGGACCGGTCATCTGGTCTGCCACCACTTCGAAGCTGCTGCCAGCCACAGCACGGCGGGCCAGGGTGTTCTTCAGAACACTCAGGCTCACACCTTGGCTGCGGGCTTTGATGCGCAGGTTCGTCATGTCAGCGACCGTGATGCCGCGGTATTCCGCCATCACCAGCGTTTGAGCTTTAGCGGCGAGGCTGGTCACTTCGGAAATGACCGCTTCTTTCTCACTGCGATTCAGACTCAAGGTCTACTCCTTTAAATGTGCTTTCGGGTCGCCCCTTGAGCACGCCTTTCTTGCAGCGACCAACTGTTTTTGGATATCCATCCATCAGCAGCGGGATCGCCATCTGCGTTGGCTTCGAAGCCTTGCGGCTCACCGATTAAGCACCGGCTGGTGCACCAACGGTCTTGGATGGCCTGCTGCCCTTTTGCAAATGCTTTTGCGAGGGGCGGCAGCCCACCACTTCGGGCCACCCTTGCGGGCGACCCAAATCACGATCAGGCCGTGATGGATTGCGTGTCGACGCGAACGCCCACACCCATGGTCGAGGACACAGCCACTTTGCGCAGGTAAACACCCTTGCTGGTGGCCGGCTTGGCCTTGTTCAGTGCTTCGATCAGGGCTGCCAGGTTGCCCTGCAGCTTGTCGGATTCGAACGAGCGACGGCCGATGGTGGCGTGCACGATACCGGCCTTGTCAACACGGAACTGCACCTGACCGGCCTTGGCATTCTTCACGGCAGTGGCCACGTCGGGCGTCACGGTGCCGACCTTGGGGTTCGGCATCAGGCCGCGCGGACCCAGGATCTGACCCAGGGTACCGACCACGCGCATCGCGTCGGGCGCAGCGATCACCACATCGAACGGCATGTCGCCAGCCTTGACCTGGGCAGCTAGGTCGTCCATGCCCACCACGTCAGCGCCAGCGGCCTTGGCTTCTTCAGCCTTGGCACCTTGGGCGAACACGGCCACACGGGCGGTCTTGCCGGTGCCATTGGGCAGCACGACGGCGCCACGCACCACCTGGTCGGATTTCTTGGCATCGATGCCCAGCTGCACGGCCACATCGATGGACTCATCGAACTTGGCAGTCGCACATTCCTTGACGATCGACAGCGCTTCGCCGAAAGCGTACAGCTTGGTGCTGTCCACTTTGCCCTGCAGGGCTTTTTGTTTTTTGGTCAGCTTGGCCATGTCACACGCCCTCCACATTCACGCCCATGGAACGGGCAGAACCAGCGATGGTACGGACGGCCGCGTCCAGATCGGCAGCGGTCATGTCTTTCATCTTGGTCTTGGCGATTTCCTCGAGCTGGGCCCGGGTGATCTTGCCGACTTTCTCGGCGTGAGGCTTGGAAGAGCCTTTGTCCAGCTTGATGGCCTTCTTGATCAGCACAGTCGCCGGAGGCGTCTTGATGATGAAGGTGAAGGACTTGTCTGCAAAAGCCGTGATGACCACGGGCAGGGGCAGACCCGGCTCGACGCCCTGGGTCTGGGCGTTGAACGCCTTGCAGAATTCCATGATGTTCAGACCGCGTTGGCCCAGAGCGGGACCGATCGGCGGCGACGGATTGGCTTTACCAGCCGGCACTTGCAGCTTGATGAAGCCGACGATTTTCTTCGCCATGCTTTTCTCCTTGCGGGTTCAAACGTCCTGGGCCATCAGGCCTCCAGACTCCCCGGGGTTGCGACTCACACTTCTGACATCTGGCACCGAGTCGGGAAGCGCCAGACCTAACTCCTTGACGGTCAGGCTCAGGTCTTCTCGACCTGGCTGAACTCCAGCTCCACGGGCGTGGCACGACCAAAAATCGTGACGGACACGCGCAGCTTGTTGCGCTCGTAGTTGATTTCTTCGACGGTGCCGTTGAAATCGGTGAAAGGGCCTTCCTTGACACGGACGTATTCGCCCACCTCGAACTCCACCTTGTGGCGAGGCTTGTCAGAACCCTGCTGCATCTGGCTCACGATCTTGAGCACTTCAGCCTCGGAAATCGGTGCCGGACGGTTCTTGGCACCACCCACAAAGCCGGTGACCTTGTTGGTGTGCTTGACCAAGTGCCAGGTCTCGTCATCCATCACCATTTCCACCAACACATAGCCGGGGAAGAACTTCCGCTCGGTGGTGCGCTTGACGCCGTTTTTGACTTCCACCACCTCTTCGGTTGGCACCAGGATGCGTCCGAATTTGTCCTGCATGCCGGCACGGCTGATGCGTTCGATGATGTTGCGCTCGACGGCTTTCTCCATGCCCGAATAGGCATGCACCACATACCACTTCAGGTCAGGGCTGGTGGAATTGCCAGCCTGGGGCGCGTTGACCAGTGCTTCACTCATTATTTTTTCCACCCCAGAATCAAGTCGTAAAACACCCACTCGAGGGTCTTGTCGGTCAGCCACAGGAAAATGGCCATCACCACCACAAAGCCAAACACATAGGCCGTGATCTGCATGGCTTCTTTGCGCTCAGGCCAGACCACCTTACGGACTTCACGCGCGGCATCCCGGCCAAAGGCCACCAATTGGCGGCCCGCCTCGGAAGTGAGGAACACCGCCACTGCAGCCACCACCCCCACCAGCAACCCCGCCCATTGAACCCACGAGCCTTGCTTGGCCAGCAGGTAATAAGCCACCAGACCGGCCACCAGCAGCGCCACGGCCGCAGCCAGGCGCGCCTTGTCGGCAGCCCCACTGACGGTTTGAACTTCAGACGTCGCCATATCGGCCTTGAAACCTCTAGAAGGCCTTCTTGCGAAGGCCACTGAACAGACACATAAGCCCGCCAGGGTCTGGCGGGCTTTGAAGATCCACCTTTTCAGGTGGCAGGGGCAGTAGGAATCGAACCTACAACCTTCGGTTTTGGAGACCGACGCTCTGCCAATTGAGCTATACCCCTACTCCGAATCGAATTACTCGATGATCTTGGCCACGACGCCGGCGCCGACGGTACGGCCGCCTTCACGGATGGCGAAGCGCAGACCTTCTTCCATGGCGATCGGGGCGATCAGCTTGACGGTGATCGACACGTTGTCACCCGGCATCACCATTTCCTTGCCTTCGGGCAGCTCGATCGAGCCGGTCACGTCGGTCGTGCGGAAGTAGAACTGCGGACGG
>CAXRGK010000235.1:0-2330 GCA_964230145.1 Burkholderiaceae bacterium
CGATCGGCATCGTGCCGCAGGACACGGTGCTCTTCAACGACACCGTGGCCTACAACACCGCCTATGGCCGGCCCGGCGCCAGCCAGGAAGAGATTGAGAACGCCGCCCGCGCCGCCCGCATCCACGACTTCATCGCTTCCACACCCAAGGGGTATGACACCGCGGTGGGCGAGCGTGGCCTCAAGCTTTCGGGTGGTGAAAAGCAGCGCGTGGCGATCGCGCGCACCCTGCTCAAGAACCCCCCCATCCTGGTGTTCGATGAAGCGACCTCGGCGCTGGACTCGGCCAATGAGCGCGCCATCCAGGCCGAGCTGGCCAGCGCAGCGCAGAACAAGAGCACCCTGGTGATTGCACACCGCCTGTCCACGGTGGTGGATGCGCACGAGATCCTGGTGATGGACGCGGGCCGCATCATCGAACGCGGCACGCACGCGCAACTGCTGGCGCAGCAGGGCCGCTATGCCAGCATGTGGGCCCTGCAGCAAAGCGGGGAATAATCGGCCATGGAAACGAAATGGCTTGAAGATTTCGTCAGCCTGGCCGAGACGCGCAGCTTCAGCCGTTCGGCCCAGCTGCGCCATGTGACGCAGCCGGCGTTTTCACGGCGCATCCAGTCGCTCGAGGCCTGGGCCGGCGTCGATCTGGTGGACCGCAGCTCCTATCCGACCACCCTGACCCCCGCCGGTCAGACCCTGTACGGGCAGGCGCTGGAGCTGCTGCAGTCCCTGCAGAACACGCGCGCCATGCTGCGCGGCCACGATTCGGGTGGGCAGGATTTCATCGAATTCGCCATTCCCCACACGCTGGCCTTCACCTTCTTCCCCGCCTGGCTGGTGGGTCTGCGCCAAAGTTTCGGACAGGTCAAGAGCCGCCTGATCGCGCTCAATGTGCACGACGCGGCGATGCGGCTGGTCGAAGGCGGCTGCGATCTGCTGATCGCCTACCACCACCCCTCACAGCCCCTTCAGCTCGATGCCGCACGTTACGACATGGTGGTGCTGGGTGAGGAAGTGATTGCCCCCTACGCCAAGCCCGGGCCGGATGGCAACCCGTTGTTTCAGTTGCCCGGCCATGTGAACCGCCCGCTGCCTTACCTGGGTTACGCGCCCGGGGCGTACCTCGGGGCGGTGACCGACTGGATGCTCAAGCAGTCGCAGACGCCGATCCACCTGGACCGGGTGTACGAAACCGATATGGCCGAAGGCCTCAAGGCGATGGCCATGGAGGGGCATGGCGTCGCCTTCCTGCCCAGCAGCGCGGTTCGCAAGGAGTTGCAGACCGGGCAGCTGGTCTCGGCCAGCGGGCAGAGCATGCTGCCGAGCCTGAGCATGCAGGTGCGTGCATACCGCGCGCATCCGGGCAGTCGTGGCTTGGCCAAACGCAGTGTGCAGGATCTGTGGGATTTCCTGATCCGGCAGCACTCTAAGTGACCAGCAGACGTGTTTTGCATAATGCTGCGGGTACACCCTGATCTGAACCAGGTCGTCGACTGACTATAGTCGCGGGTGTCAAAAGCTGGCATGGTTTCTGCGTATGGGCCATGCCGAACATGAAAGTCGCCAGTGGCGATGCCTGATTGGAGAAAACGGATGAAAAAGCAACTGTTGCTGGCCGCTGTGGCCGCTGTGGTGGGCCTGTCGGCTCAAGCCAACACGATCGAGAAGGTCAAGGCCTCCGGTGCGATCACCATGGGGGTGCGCGACTCTTCGGGCGCCCTGTCTTACACCCTGGGCGACGGCAAGTACGCCGGCTACCACATCGAGCTGTGCCAGCGCATCATCGGCAACCTCGAAAAAGCCGTGGGCAAGAAGCTGGAAGTCAAGTACCAGTCCGTGACGTCGCAAAACCGCATCCCCCTGGTGCAAAACGGTACCGTGGACATCGAATGCGGCTCCACCACCAACAACACGGCCCGCCAGAAAGATGTGGCCTTTGTGGTGACCACCTACGTCGAAGAAGTGCGCTTTGCGGTGAAGGCCAACTCCGGTATCACCTCGATTGCCCAGCTCAAGGACAAAAACGTCGCCACCACCACCGGTACCACCTCGGTGCAGCTGCTGCGCAAGCACGAGCGCGCCAACGGCATCGACTTCAAGGAAGTGTTTGGCAAGGACCACGCCGACAGCTTCCTGTTGCTCGAATCCGGCCGTGCCGATGCTTTTGTGATGGACGCACAGATCCTGGCCGGCAACATTGCCAACGCCAAGAACCCCGCCGACTTCAAGATCGTGGGTGAAGTGCTCAACGTCGAGCCGATCGCCATCATGGTGCGCAAGGACGATCCGGCCTTCAAGAAAGTGGCCGATGACACCGTGCGCGACCTGGCCAAG
>CAXRGK010000236.1:0-2582 GCA_964230145.1 Burkholderiaceae bacterium
CTGCAGGCCGCCGCACTCAAGCTGGCCACACAAATCGCCAGCTACTCCTTGCCTGCACTCATGGCGATCAAGGAGTCGGTCAACCGTGCCCACGAGGTCAGCCTGACCGAGGGCATCTTGTTCGAGCGCCGCGAACTGCACGCCCGTTTTGCCAGCGAAGACGCCCACGAAGGCATGCATGCCTTTCTGGCCAAACGCAAACCCGAATTCAAGCACCGCTGAAGAGACGCTGAGGCTCAATGGCCTGTCTGCGAAGCCTCGCCGATCCTGGCCAGTGCATTGGCCCGATAGGCCTTGGGGCTCACGCCGGCATGCTTGCGAAAAAACCGGCTGAAGTACGCATCGTCCTCAAAGCCAAGCTCGCCCGCCAGTTGCTTGATGGGCAGGCTGGTGTAGACCAGTTCGCGCTGGGCTTCCTGGATCAAGCGGTCGTTCATCACCTGCAGGCTCGATTTGCCCAGCACCTCGCGGCACAGGCGAGAGAGCTGGCCCACGCTCACGCCGACCAGATCGGCGTAGGCCTGCAGGGAGTGCTCGGTGCGGAAATGCTTGTCGAGCAAGCTGCGGAATTTTTCGATCTGCTGGGCCTTGCGAGAAATGCTGTAGTGCGTGGGTGTGCTGGCGCTGTCAGAGAGCTGGCTGATGCGGTGCACCTGCACCAGCAGCGCCAGCAGCAGCGAGGTGCCGGCCGCCACCAGACCTGTCGCAGGCGTGCGCGATTCGTGCTCCAGTGCGAGGAACAGCGGCATGAGCTGGTCGATGTAGCGCATCTCGGCATGCAGCGAGAGCAGTCGCGGCGTGCGGATGGTGTCCAGCAGGGCCGGCATCATCACCGCCGCAGCCGATTCCAGCGGTTTTTGCATGGCAGTGACCACCGGTCCTTGCGTGTCCCGGGAGAAACGGAAACCATGCACATGGCCGGCGGGGATCAGCATCACACAGGGCGCATGCAAGGTCTGCAGCGCGTGTTCAATCTGCACATCGACCTTGCCCTGGGTGAGGTAGAGCACCTGGATGAAGGAGTCGTGGCGGTGCGGATGGATGAGCCAGTTGTAGAGCGCCGAACGTTGCGGAATCCACTCGAAGTTGAAGGCCCCCGAATCTTCGATACGGCTCGAATCGCCATAGAGATCGTAGTTCGGGATAACCCTAGAACGTGCCATTGCCTTGTTTCTCCATGCACGAATTGTCCTGTTCTTGGTTCGATTCGTCAAAATAATTTCGAGCACTTGTTCCAACAATGCATCTCAATTTCCGACGACAAGGAAGAAGAGATGAACGGAGACAGGAACTGGCTCGAACTGCAAGGGCGTGTCTGTGTGGTCACAGGCGCGGCCAGCGGCATCGGGGCTTCGGTGGCGCAGCGTCTGGCCGCCGTGGGGGCCAGGGTGGCTCTGCTGGACCGTGATGAAAAAGGTCTGCAAGCGCGTGTGGCAGAACTGCAGGCCCAAGGTGGTCAGGTCATGGGTGTGGTCTGCGACATCAGCGATGCATCCAGTGTGCAGGCTGCTGCGCAACAGGTCGCGGCGCAATCGGGCGCAGCCTACGCCCTCATCAACAACGCAGGCCTGTTGCGTGCCGGTGGTCTGGCTGACGTGAGCCTGGACGACTGGAATGCGGTGCTCGCCGTCAACCTGACCGGCTACCTGCTGTGCGCCCGTGCCTTTGGCGAAGGCATGCGGCAGGCGGGAGAGGGCAGCATCGTGAACGTGGCCTCCATTTCGGGACTGTTTCCGCAAAGCAGCAGCGGCGCCTACAGCGCAAGCAAGGCGGGCGTGCTGCAGATGTCGCGTCAGCTGGCCGTCGAATGGGGACCGCAGGGCGTGCGCAGCAACGCGATCTGTCCGGGGATGATCCGCACCGCCTTGTCGGCGAAGTTTTATGAAGAGCCCGGCTTCGAGGCCAAACGCGCAGCGGTCACAGCCAGCCGCCGCATTGGCGAGCCGCGGGACATCGCGGATGTGGCGATTTTCCTGGCCAGCCCGCGCTCGGGCTATGTGAATGGCGCGGAACTCCTGGTCGATGGCGGCATGTCCTGCATGCTCATGGACATGGTGCCGCGCCCTGGCTACAACAAGACCGCTTGAGGTGAAGACGATGACGATGAACAAGCAATGCGATCTGCTGGTGGTGGGTTCCGGTGCGGCCGGTCTGGCCTGCGCCATCACGGCCAAGAAACGTGGCCTCGATGTGGTGGTGATTGAAAAAGAGCCCGTTTTTGGCGGCACCACGGCGCTGTCGGGCGGTGTGCTCTGGATTCCGCTCAATCACCACGGCCGCCAGCAAAACCCGCAGGACACGGTCGCTGCGGTGCGCACCTACATGATGGAAGAAACGGGTTCTTACTTTGATGAAGCCGCAGTGTCGACCTTCATCGAGGAGGGCCCGAAGATGGTGGACTTCTTCGAAAGAAACACCGAAATGCAGTTCATCCCCACGCTGTATCCGGACTACCACCCCGACAAGCCGGGTGGTGCAGCGATTGGCCGCTCCATCCTGGCCCAGCCCTTTGACATCCGCCGTCTGGGCGCCGACATGGCACGCCTGAAGCCGCCACTCAAAACCATCACCTTCATGGGGAT
>CAXRGK010000237.1:0-2025 GCA_964230145.1 Burkholderiaceae bacterium
CACTGGCGTGTCCACAAACTCGACGACGTGCCGGTGCTTCTGGGCAAGGAGCGCAAAGCCCTGGCGCTGGTGTCGCGGGACAAGCAGTTGCTGCGTTTGCCTCTGACGGTGCCGCAGCAGAGCACGGTGTGGCGGCTGGAGGCTATTGCCGATCGCACTTCGAGCTGGCCGGCGATTTGACCGTTGGTGGCTGAGAGGGATCGGAGACGTCTGGTTCCTCATGATGCGGGTACGCATAAATCGTCACCATACGTCTCCGATCCCTCTCTGATTTGCAGCACGGGTCTTTTCGGCTTGAATAGCCACGCGCTGCGGCTGGGTTGGGGCCGGGCGCCGATTTCTGCGTATCCCCGCAGCATGAGGCACCCGGCCCCAACCCAGCCACAGCGCCCGTCCTAGAGGCACTTATTTGCGCCGCAAATCCACCACGCGCTTGGCCTTGCCCTGGCTGCGTTCGACGCCGCCCTCGGCCTTGAGCTCGATCTCGACGCTGGAGCCAATGTAGACCTTGATCTCGTGCTGCAGCATCTTGGCCGCCGCGCGCGCTTCAATGCCCTCGGGCGACACACCCGGCCTGGTCTCGACCAGCACCTTGAGGTTGTCCATCGGGCCATCGCGCGTGAGCACGCACTGGTAGTGCGGGGCCAGCTCACTGCGCTTCAAAATCAGCTCCTCGATCTGGCTGGGGAAGACGTTGACGCCGCGGATGATCATCATGTCGTCGCTGCGGCCGGTGATCTTCTCGATGCGGCGCATGTTCGGGCGCGCGGTACCCGGCAGCAGGCGCGTCAGGTCGCGCGTGCGGTAACGGATGATGGGCAAGGCCTCTTTGGTCAGACTGGTGAACACCAGCTCGCCCATCTCGCCGTCGGCCACCGGCTCGCCCGTGTCGGGGTTGATGATCTCGGGGTAGAAATGGTCTTCCCAGATGGTCGGGCCGTCCTTGGTTTCGATGCACTCGCTGGCCACGCCCGGGCCCATCACTTCGGACAGGCCGTAGATGTCGACCGCGTCGATGCCGGTGCGTTTTTCGATGGCGCGGCGCATGTCGTTGGTCCAGGGCTCGGCGCCAAAGATGCCGATGCGCAGCGAGCTGCTCTTGGGGTCGATGCCCTGGCGCTCGAATTCGTCGGCGATCGCCAGCATGTAGCTGGGCGTGACCATGATGATGTCGGGCTTGAAGTCCTGGATCAGCTGCACCTGCCGCTCGGTCTGGCCACCACCAAAGGGCACAACCGTCAGGCCCAGTTTTTCGGCGCCGTAGTGCGCGCCCATGCCGCCCGTAAACAGGCCATAGCCGTAGCTCACATGCACCATGTCCCCCGGCTTGGCGCCGCCCGCGCGGATGCTGCGCGCCACCACCGTGGCCCAGGTGTCGATGTCTTTGAGGGTGTAGCCCACCACCGTGGGTTTGCCCGTGGTGCCGCTCGACGCATGGATGCGGGCGCATTGCTCACGCGGCACCGCAAACATGCCAAAGGGGTAGCTGTCGCGCAGGTCGGCCTTGGTCGTGAAAGGAAACTTGGCGATGTCGGCCAGGCTCTTGCAATCGTCCGGGTGGACGCCTGCCGCATCGAACTTGGCGCGGTAGACCGGCGAGTTGGCATAAGCATGCTGCAGGGTTTGCTGCAGGCGCTTGAGCTGCAGGCTGCGCATCTCGTCGATGCTGGCCTTTTCAATCGGCTCCAGGGGAAAAGTCTTGCTCATGGTCACTCCGGAAATACGGTGCCCGCAATCTGGGCGCTCTTGCCACGGAACACGGCCACCACTTCGCCGTGCTGGTTCGTGACTTTCATGTCATAGATGCCGTGGCGGCCACTCAGGGTCTGCTCGACGCCCTCGCAGGTCAGCACATCGCCGAGCTTGCCGGGCTTGAGGAACTCGATGCTGCAGCCGGCGGCCACCGCGTTCTTGTTGTAGCTGTTGCAGGCAAAGGCAAAGGTCGAATCGGCCAGGGTGAAAATAAAGCCGCCGTGGCAGATCTTGTGGCCGTTCAGGTGCAGTTCCTTGACTTGCATGCGCATC
>CAXRGK010000238.1:0-7448 GCA_964230145.1 Burkholderiaceae bacterium
CCGAGGCCACTTCGGCCAGCACTTTTTGCGTGGCAGGGTTGATGGTCTCGAAGTAGTCGCTGCCTGCGACGCTTTTGCCATTGATCAGGTGGTCGATTTTAATATCTCTTTTTCCTGTAGGAGGCCGCCCCTGCGGCCGAATGTTTTTGGTTTTGATGACGCCTCAATTCGGCCGCGGGGGCGGCCTCCTACACGATGATGGTGTTGGTGAGTTGGCCGATGCCTTCGATCTCGGTGACGATCACGTCGCCGGGCTGGCAATCCACGATGCCGTCGGGCGTGCCGGTCAGGATCAGGTCGCCGGGGTTGAGCGTCATGAAGCCGCTGAAGTATTCGATCAGCGTGGGCACATCAAAAATCATGTCGGCGGTGCTGCCGCTTTGCGTCACCTGGCCGTTGACAGTGGTCTGCAGCTTGAGCGCCATCGGGTTGGGCACATCGGCCGCGTCCACCAGCCAGGGGCCGATGGGCGTGCAGGTGTCGCGGTTTTTCACGCGCAGGTTGGGGCGGTACCAGTTTTCAAGGTAGTCGCGAATCGCGTAGTCGTTGGCCACGGTGTAGCCAGCGATGTAGCCATAGGCATCGGCCTTCTTCACGTGGCGTGCGGTGCGCCCGATCACCACGGCCAGTTCGCACTCGTAGTGCATGTAGGCCACATCTGGCGGACGTTTGGTGAAGGCTTTGTGGCCAATCAGCGAGGCTTGGCTCTTCATGAAGGCCAGTGGCTCTTCGGGCGCCTTGAAGGCGAGTTCCTTGGCGTGGTCGGCGTAGTTCAGACCCAGCGCGATCACGGTGCGCGCCTGCGCGGTGGGCGCCAGCGGCGGCAGCCAGACCACTTCCTCAAAAGCCACGCGGCGACCGGCGTGCGGGCCTTGCGTCAACAACAGTTGGCCATCGGACTCGACAGCGTCGTGGATGGCCCCTGACCAGGCAATGCGGGCGTGTTTCATGCGGCGCCTCCCACGGTGGTCACCGCAGAGGCAAAGCCATGGGCAGAAATTTCCACCTGGTCACCAGCCCGGGCGCGCGGCCGTGTGCCGTCGGCCAGGCAGTCGGTGCCGACCATCAGCACATCGCCCGGTTGCAGCGTCATGAACTCGCCCACATCGGCCAGCAGCTTGGGCACATCACGCATGAGCTGGTGCAGATCCACGCTCTGCACCAGTTCGCCATTGCGCCGCACCGCGATCTGCAGCGTGGCCCAGTCCTGCACCTGACCCGGTGTGATCTGCTGCGGCAAGCCCAGAAAGCCGTCACGGCAGCGGAACTTGACCGGTGGCCGGTAGTAGCTGGTGTGCGGCACGCTCCAATCGTTCAGCAACGCCGCGCCCACGACTTGTGCCTGCGCCCCCATGACCAGGCCCAGCGTGGCGCCGATGTCCACCTCGTTCACACCGTCCTGCAGCAGCAGGTCCTGGCCTGCGGGGCAGGAGGTGTTGGCACTTTTGACGTAAAGCACGGGCGCTTTGGGTGGTGCCTTGTGCGGATCCTGCGCCATGCGCGGGGACCACATGTCCCATTCGCGGCGGAAATTGAGCAGGGTGCCGTACACCGTGCCGGACGGCGTCCATGGGGTCATCGTTCTTCTTCCTCGGCCAGTTCTTCGGGCGTTTCGGTTTCGGGGGCTTCCAGTGCGATCACTTCGTCCAGCAGGGCATACAACTGGCCCAGCTTGGCCTTGCCCAGTTGCTGTTCCATCCAGCTGTAATGCGCCTCGATGGTTCGCGACAGCGCCTGCACCTTGTCCAGCCCCAGCGCGGTGGCGCGCACCACGGTGCGGCGGGCATCCTGCGGGCAGCGCTCGCGCGCGATCAGGCCATCGCGCTCCATGCGCGAGAGCACGCCGGTCAGGCTGGGGCCGAGCAGATAAGCCTCGCGGGCGACGCGGCCGGTTTCGATGCCGGCCGGGTCATGGGCGTGCTCGCCCAGCACCCGCAGCACGCGCCATTGCTGGTCAGACAGGCCGTGCTCGCGCAAACTGGGACGCGTGTGGGCCATGACGGCTTCACGCGCCTGCAGCAGCAGGCGCGGCAAGTTGCGGTGGACGAAGGGGGTGGATGCGCTCATTATTTAATATGTTAAATGATTGCGCGTGCGTTTATCCAAGGGAAAACCCTTGGTCGGGACATCAGGTGGCCGATGTCCTGAAACGGTAAATGCCGTCTGAAGGATCCATACGGCGCTGGACCTTACCTGCATGCCAGAGCGCATGCAGGTGCGCGATGGCTTCACCCATGGCAAATGCCATTTGTTGCTGGTTCAGCGGGCGCTTGAACAGCACGGGCAATGCATCGTGGGCGCTGCAGTCGCGTTGTGCGCAAGCTTGCAGCAATTCGCTCAGGCGCTCGGCATGGTGGGTCTGCAGCTGTGCAACGCGGGGGCGTACACCACGGAAGGGGCGACCGTGCGAGGGCAGCACCAGGCAGTCGTCGGGCAATCTGGCCTGCATCTGCTTGAGGGATTGCAGGAACCAGGCGAGCGGATCGGCCTCGGGTTCCTGGTGGTAAACGCTGATGTTCGATGAGATGGACGGCAGCAGCATGTCGCCGCTGATGAACAGGGCATCGGCTTCGCACCACAGGGCCATGTGCTCGGGGGAGTGGCCCAGGCCGCTCATGCACTGCCAGGTGCGATCGCCGATCCGCAACGGCATGCCATCGAGCAGGCGCACATGGCTGGCCGGTACGGCAGGCACCATTTCAGCGTAGTGGTTCATGTGGCGTTGCACGGTGGCCAGGTCTTCCTCGCGGTTCCAGCCGTGCTGCGAAAAAAAGCGCAACGCAGGAACCGAGCCCAGTCCGCTTTGGATGTGGCAGGCCAATTTGGCGGCCTGGTATTCGGTGATGCCCATCCACAGCGGCGCTTTCCAGCGTTCGCACAGCCAGTGGGCCAGGCCCATGTGGTCGGGGTGCATGTGGGTGACGATCACGCGCAGCACTGGCAGGCCCTGCATGACACTGGCCTCCACCTGTTGCCAGGCTTCGCGGGTGGTCGGGTTGTCAATGCCGCAGTCCACCACGGTCCAGCCTTCGCGCAGGCCTGCCGGCTCTTGCGGATCGGGTTGATGGTCGCGCAGCAGCCACAGGTTGATGTGGTCCAGCGCGAAGGGCAAACCCATGCGCAGCCAGTACACCCCGGGGGCGACCTCGGTGGCCTGGCCGCTGGGCGGCAGATGGTTGCCCAGAGGGTAAGTCAGTGGTGCTTCGGCGGTTGGGCTGGACATGGCTTTAGGGTAGCATTTGCGAATTGACGTTAACGTTAACGTCAAACATGCAAAACATTCTAGGTGACCGTTTCCTGCGCAAGCTGTCGTGGGTGAGCACAGGAGCGAAGGACAGACATGGCCAACACGTACACGATCAGCGATCTGGCAAAAGAATTCGACCTGACCACGCGTGCCATCCGTTTCTACGAAGACATGGGGCTGTTGCAGCCCGAGCGTTCGGGGCCGGGGGGGCGCAACCGCGTGTATTCGCACCGGGACCGCACGCGGCTGAAACTGACCTTGCGCGCCAAGCGTCTGGGCCTGTCGCTGACCGAGGCCAAGGACCTGATCGACATGTATGACAGCCCGCGCGACACAGTGCCCCAGCTCAAGAAGTTTCTGATCGTGCTGGCCGGGCATCGGCAGGAGCTGGAAGCGCAGATGGCCGAACTGCAAGCCACGCTCGACGAGGTCAAGACCCACGAAAAAGAGGCCAAGGCCCTGTTGGCCAAGGCCGGTAAGGGTGCGGGTTGATCCGGACGAGGAGTTAATTGACGTTTACGTAAACGTCAATTAAAGTCGTGGTTTCTCTGACCCAAGCCGAGCCACTCCAGTGAATACACCCGAATTCGAACGCGTTGCCGCCAGCCTGGCCCGTCAGGGCATGATGCAGCCGCTGGGCGTGCGCCTGCTGCGCGCCGAGCGTGGCCTGGTTGAGCTGGCCATGCCCTACAGCACCGCGGTGACCCAGCAGCAGGGTGGTTTTCATGGCGGCGCCATGGGCGCGCTGGCCGACATCGCGGGCGGATATGCCGGTCTTACCGTGCTGCCTGAAGACAGCGAAGTGGTCACCGTGGAATACAAGATCAATTTTCTGGCCAGCTTCCAGGGCGGCGAGTTGAGAGCGACTGGCCGCGTGACCAAAGGTGGCAAACGCATCATCGTGACCACCGCCGAGGTGGTCCACATCGACGACAGTGACAAGGTGTCCGCCTGCGCTGTCATGCAGCAGACCCTGGTGCCTGTGCCCAAAACCTACTGAATGGGCAAGACCACATGATTTCCTTGTAAGAGCGTTCCCCTGCACGCGAATGAAAGAATGGACGAAGGCGTTGGATTTTTCGCGCGCGGGGACGCGCTCCCACAAGTGGGATGGCACTCGCAAAGGTGCGCCCCTGCAAAATGACCATTGAATGGAGACCCTTATGACACAACTGCCAGGCCTGAATTTCCAGCTCGGAGAAGACATCGACGCCCTGCGCGAAGCCGTGCACGACTTTGCCCAGAGCGAAATCGCCCCTCGCGCAGCTGAAATCGACCGCAACGACCAGTTCCCCATGGACCTGTGGCGCAAGATGGGCGACCTCGGCGTGCTGGGCATCACCGTGGGCGAGGAATACGGCGGCGCCAACATGGGTTACCTGGCCCACATGGTGGCCATGGACGAAATCTCGCGCGCCAGCGCTTCGGTGGGCCTGTCGTATGGCGCCCACTCCAACCTGTGCGTCAACCAGATCAAGCGAAACGGCAACGACGCGCAGCGCGCCAAGTACCTGCCCAAACTCATCAGCGGTGAGCACGTGGGCGCACTGGCCATGTCCGAGCCGGGCGCCGGTTCCGACGTGATCAGCATGAAGCTCAAGGCCGAGGACAAGGGCGGCTACTACCTGCTCAATGGCTCCAAGATGTGGATCACCAATGGGCCGGACGCCGACACCCTGGTGGTCTATGCCAAGACCGAACCCGAGCTGGGCGCGCGTGGCGTGACCGCCTTTCTGATCGAAAAAGGCATGAAGGGTTTTTCCATCGCGCAAAAGCTCGACAAGCTGGGCATGCGCGGCAGCCACACCGGCGAACTGGTGTTCCAGGACGTCGAGGTGCCGGCCGAGAACATCCTGGGGGGCCTGAACAACGGCGCCAAGGTGCTGATGAGTGGTTTGGACTACGAACGCGCCGTGCTCACGGGCGGTCCGCTGGGCATCATGCAGGCCGTCATGGACAACGTGATCCCCTACATCCACGACCGCAAGCAGTTTGGCCAGAGCATCGGCGAATTCCAGCTGATCCAGGGCAAGGTCGCCGACATGTACACCGTGCTGCAGGCCGCGCGCAGCTTTGCCTACACCGTCGCCAAGAACCTGGACCTGCTGGGCGTCGAGCATGTGCGCCAGGTGCGCAAGGACTGCGCCTCGGTCATTCTCTGGACCGCCGAAAAAGCCACCTGGATGGCGGGTGAGGGCGTGCAGATTTACGGCGGCAACGGCTACATCAACGAATACCCGCTGGGCCGCCTGTGGCGCGATGCCAAGTTGTACGAAATCGGTGCCGGTACGTCGGAGATCCGCCGCATGCTGATCGGTCGCGAGTTGTTCGCCGAGACCTGCTGAACCTCGGCTGCTTCAAAAGGACAGGCTGCACTGCGACAATCGGCGCCATGACCAAAGCACTGCAACACCTTTTTGACAACAACAGGGCCTGGGCCGAGCGCATGGAGCGCGAGCAGCCCGGTTTCTTCAGCCACCTCGCGGCCCAGCAAAACCCCAAATACCTGTGGATCGGCTGCTCCGACAGCCGTGTGCCGGCCAACCAGATCACCGGTCTGGAGCCGGGCGAAGTGTTTGTGCACCGCAACGTGGCCAATGTGGTGGTGCACTCCGACCTGAACGCCTTGTCGGTGATCCAGTTCGCGGTCGATTACCTGAAGGTCGAGCACATTCTGGTCGTGGGCCACTACGGCTGTGGTGGCGTGCTGGCCACGCTGCGCGGCGCACGGGTGGGTCTGGCCGACAACTGGCTGCGCCATGTGCATGACGTGAAGATTCGCCACCGCCGCCGCCTCGACCACCTGAGCGTGCCCGAGCAGGAAGACGCGCTGTGCGAGATGAACGTGATCGAGCAGGTCGGTAACGTGGCCCTGACCAACGTGATCCAGGACGCCTGGGCGCGTGGTCAGAAAATTTCCGTGCACGGCTGGTGTTACGGCCTGAAAGACGGACTGGCCAAGGACCTCGGGGTGAGCATGAGCCATCCTGGCGAGGTCATGGACGTGTTTCGCAACGCCCTCAAGCGCTATCCGCGCGGAGGCATGCTTTCCGCCGCGTGACCCATGGGGTGACGTGGCCATTGTTTGATACTTGATTGGAGATTTGCCATGTCCGACCCCATCGTCATCGTCAGCGCTGCCCGCACCCCCATGGGCAGCTTCCAGGGCGATTTTTCTTCTTTGGCTGCCCATGACCTGGGCGGTGTCGCGATCCGTGCTGCCGTCGAGCGCGCCGGCATCAACCCTGAACTCGTGACCGAGGTGCTGTTTGGCAACTGCCTGATGGCCGGCCAGGGCCAGGCCCCGGCGCGCCAGGCGGCTTTCAAGGGCGGGCTGCCCAAGAGCGCGGGTGCCGTCACACTGTCCAAGATGTGCGGCTCGGGCATGCGCGCGGCCATGTTCGCGCACGACATGCTGGTGGCCGGCTCGCACGATGTGCTGGTGGCCGGTGGCATGGAGAGCATGACCAACGCGCCCTACCTGATGCTCAAGGGCCGCGGCGGCTACCGTCTGGGCCACGATCGCCTGTTCGACCACATGATGCTCGACGGCCTCGAGGACGCTTACCAGGCCGGCCGCAGCATGGGCACGTTTGGCGAAGACTGCGCTGCCAAATACAACTTCACGCGCGAGCAACAGGACGCCTTTGCCATGGCCAGCGTGCAGCGCGCGCAAGATGCCATCAAGAACGGCGGTTTTGCCAAAGAGATTGCACCCGTGACCGTCAAGACCCGCGCCGGCGAAGTGGTGGTTTCCACCGACGAAGGCCCGGGCAAGATCAAGATCGACAAGATCCCCACGCTCAAGCCTGCCTTCAAGAAAGACGGCACCATCACCGCCGCCGCCAGCTCGTCCATCAACGACGGCGCGGCCGCGCTGGTGATGATGCGCGAGAGCACCGCCAAGAAGCTCGGCTGCCAGCCGCTGGCGCGCATCGTCAGCCACGCCACCCATGCCCAGGAGCCCGAGTGGTTCTCGACCGCGCCGGTGGGGGCCTCGCAAAAGGCGCTGGCCAAGGTCGGCTGGAGCGTGGGCGATGTCGACCTCTGGGAAATCAACGAAGCCTTTGCCGTGGTGGCAGAAAAGTTCATGCGTGATCTGAACCTGGATCGCAGCAAGGTGAATGTGAATGGCGGCGCTTGCGCATTGGGCCATCCCATTGGCGCGACAGGCTCTATCCTGATCGGCACCGTGCTGGAT
>CAXRGK010000239.1:0-4189 GCA_964230145.1 Burkholderiaceae bacterium
GCCGCTTTTCTGAAGAGACGGCCTGCACACTGCTGCCGGGGGTGTAGTTCTCGCCAAAGCCCGTCAGACCCTCTGCACGCCCCCGCAGCGGCAGCTGCACACGGCCCTGCTGCTGGCGCTGCTGCAGGTCGCGCAGCACCGCGCTGCGCGCGGCCTCCAGCTCGGGCGCAGCAAGCTCGGAAGGCAAACCAGCCAGCGCTTGCGACACCGCAGCAGACGGCACAGGCCAGTGCGTGAGCGGCAGCGCCAAGCCAGCCTGATCGACCAGCAGTTGCAGCTGGTGGCGCGTCTGCCAGTTGGGGGTGTGGGCGCCCCCCGTTCGGCATGAATCCACCACCGTTCGCCCTGAGCTTGTCAAAGGGCCAAGGACACTGGGGCACACCCTTCGACAAGCTCAGGACGAACGGTGTGAGGGGCTCAGGGCGAACGGTATTTTTACTTGCCCACTCCAATCCCGAAGCCCACGCCCATGAGGACTTCTTTGGCGATCTCGCCGTTGGGGGTTTCGGGGCCGCCGCAGTAGACGGAGATGTCTGACGCTTCCAGGTGGTCCACCGTGTCCAGACCGGCGTTGACGGCGAGAACGGGCAGCAGCAGGCTGCCGCCGCTCAGCAGCACCGCCACCGGGCTGGCCATCACGCGCGATTGTTTGATGTTGTCATGCAGCTGGGCACGGCCGAGCGCCATCTGGCATTCACGGCTGGCGTAGCGCGGGTGGTTCATGTCCAGATTGGACGAGGTCTTGCGCGACTGGCTAGTGCAGGCGCTCAGGGCCAGGCATGTCAGAAGCACCGCACAGAAAATGTGACGGCTGGGTTGGTGCGGAGAAGTCTGCATGCTTTTGCCAAAGGGTTTGGCGCATTGTGCGGGTGTGGATCCTTGGGTCAAGCCCGAGGATGACAAGGAAACGGTCATTCCCCCGGCACAGGTTTGTCATGGCCCGGCTTGACCGGGCAATCCATGCAAGTTCGCGCATCCATGCCCGAATGGGTGAGCAAATGCTGGATGTTCTGATCGACTTTCCGGGCCGCCAATCCCGGACCCGTGTCCGTGGAGCTCAGGCGATCTGTTTGGTCATTTCCTTGAGGACGGTGTGCAAAATAGCCCTGAGGCAACGGGATTCACCTGCCATCGTGGCAGACAACTCGGGGCGGGCGCTGGCGATATTGGCGTTCTCGGCTTCGATCTCGGCATACAGCGCTTGCGCCGCCTGCACAGCGCGGCTGCGCAGGTTTTCCAGCAGGCGCAGGGCTGTGCCTTTGGCCAGATTCAGCGAAGCCCCCGCCTCCAACAACAGACCCCGGTTGATGTCCGAGAAGTGCCGCACACCCAGCATCGGCCACGCGAACTGGGTTTGTGCGGGCCATCCTTTTTTGTCGAAGGCGGTGGAGTCGTATGTGGCGACGCTGAGCAGATCGTAGAACGGTGCCAGCTGGACGCCCTCATGCGAGACCAGGAAGCTCAGGTTCTTCAGGTGGGCATCACTGTTACCAACAAGCACATTGAACACCAACCAGCCAAAAAGCCGGGAGCGCGCTACCGCCGGGCTGCGACAGGCATTGGCCAGTGCCGCGAGATTTTCCATGCTGCCCTGGCTGTATTTGAAGCTGCGGTCCAGACCAAGCAACTGGCAGGCATCAATCACGTGTCGGCGCTGCCAGCTTTGGCCGTCTGGGATCCGGTCAAAGCGATCAATCAGGTAGACCGGTGATGGCACATAGCGGCGGTGCACTTCAGGTACATCCAGCCCCAGTCGTTTGGCCAGCCGCATCACGAACCATTCATTGATCACGGAATGGGGGTAGTCCTCGTCCGGGTGATCCGGCTTCAGAATATGCGTAGAGGGTGTGGCGCCAGCGGGTTCAAACAGCGCGTCATCCTGCAGAACAACTGCCAGCTTGTGCTGGGCGCCCGCCAGGGACATGCGCTTGATGGCCGCATGCGTGAGCGGTGCCTTGGGCAGCTGCCGGATTCGGGCCTCCAGTGCATCGTCGGGCAACGGGCGCAATGGCTCTGCCTTTTGCGGCGCGGCATCGGGCGGCAGCAAGGTCACAGACCCGGCAGATTCCGCACCGTACCAAGCCAAAAGGCCAAAGGCATCTGCCGCATCCAGCTTGGCGTCGCCGGCCAGCAGCACACGCTGGCCTTCCTCTGGCAGCAGGTTGTCGAAATACCATTGCACGGGCCGCTTGCTTGCGCCGTCCAGCAAGGTCTCTGCGGTCAGTGGCAGATGCGGGCTGAGCGCGAAGCCCCTCGGGTTGCCAAGCCAGCCTGCTCCATATTGAAAACTCCACAGGCCAGCCACTTCCTGCAAGGTGCCGACCTCCATCTGGTTGACCGATGCGCGCAAGGACCGGCCACTCATGGCTTATCCCTGGTGGTCGCGGGTTCGTTCAAGTGGGTGGCAACGCTCTCGGGCACGTCCACCATGACCCGAATGCCCAGCCCTTCGAGCACCTGAAAGAGCTTACCCCACTGCACTGACTCACTGCCGCGTTCGATCTTGCCCAGAAAATTCTCGCTGACGCCGATGCTGCCCGCTGCATCGTCCTGACGGATCTTCTGTGCCTTGCGGCTGGCGCGTACGACCTTGCCGATGGCTGCTGCGTTGTCGATGGGTATTTTCACGATAAGTCCTCACGTTTGTGAGGATTCTGCACTGCGCAGGCGCGCTTGGCAACCAATCCATGCGATCGTGAGGATTTTTCGTTTGCGCCCTTTTGCCTACTTCAAATCCTCTTGTTTGTGAGGATTTTTTACTTTCGCGCCCCAGGAAACTTTCCCGATCAGGGCGAACGGCGGGAGGGCTCAGAGTGAACAGGGGTGAGTCAAATCGCCAGGTCGCTGACCTCGCCCGCACGCGCCGAAAACTGCACCAGCGCGGTTTGCGCTTCGATCTGCACGCGGGCGCTTCGCCCGTTGTAGGCGTTGGCCTTGAGCCAGTCGGCTTCTTGCTGGAGGGCGGCCTGGCCCATGAGGGTGGTCCACCAGACGCGGTTTTCGTTGTCCCAGCGGTAGCCGCGCGCCTTGAGGGCGTCTTTGGCTTCAAAGGGGGCGCCGGTGGCGCGCAGTTTGTAGCGGGTGTTGCTGGCGCCTTGCAGCAGCTGCTGCAGACCACTTTGGCCGTTTTTGAGTGGCGTGGCCAGCACCTGCAGCAGCGCATGGCAATCCACCAAAGCGCGGTGGGCGTCATAGAACCAGCCGCGTTCGTGCGCAAGGAATTCAAGCTTGGCCGAGCCGCTGCCTTGGGCTTTCCAGTCGATGCCGGCGAACGAGCAGTTCCAGGCGCGGGTGGCGAACACGGGCAGGCGTGCTTCGACAAAGGGGCGGTCAAAACCAGCGTTGTGCGCGACGATGAGGTCGGCGGCCTGCACCAGCTCGGCCACGCGAGCGTCGTCGATGCGCTGGCCGCGGACCATGCTGTCGTCAATGCCGGTGATTTCGGTGATGGCCGGCGGGATGGGTTTGCCGGGGTCTTCGAACGATTCGTAGGTCGTGACCGGACCGACCGGCTGACCGGTGGTGGTGTCGACCAGGACACTGAGCATGGCCAGTTCGATGATGCGTTCGTTTTTCGCGTCCAGGCCGGTGGTTTCAGTGTCGAGCACGATCACACGCTGGGTCTCGTTGGTGGACGCTGTGCCCCAGTCGTCACGCGGCACCAAGCGACGCAGCACTTTGTAGTCCGGGTGCGCGTCCAGCGCCTGGGCCATGGCGTCGTGCGAGAGGCTTTCTGCCACAGCCGTCAGCGCGGATGGCGTGGGCGCTTTGGCCTTCTTGGCTGATTTGGCGGGCGTGGGTGCCGCATCTTGCGTCGCGGCGTCAAAGCCGAAGCTCATTTGCTCGGTGGTGGTCATGCGGCATTGTAGGAGCCACAGACCCGGGCCCCTACCCGTTCGCCCTGAGCCTGTCGAAGGGCAGTCCTGGCCCTCTATCCGTTCGCCCTGAGCTTGTCGAAGGGCAGTCCCAGCCCCCTACCCGTTCGCCCTGAGCCTGTCGAAGGGCAGTCCCGACCCCCTCCGTTCGCCCTGAGCTTGTCGAAGGGTTACCCGCGGCTTCGACAAGCTCAGCCCAAACGGTGGAGGGAATCAACCCGAACGGTGGAAGGGATCAACCCAAACGGTGGAGGAGCTCAACCCGAACGGTGGAAGGGATCAACCCGAACGGTGGTGGGGATCAATCCAAACGG
>CAXRGK010000240.1:0-3669 GCA_964230145.1 Burkholderiaceae bacterium
GTTCGGGTTTTCGGGCGGCATGTCGGCTGCAGCGCGCATGTCGCGCTCGTGCTGCCACTCCACCACCGACTTGATGACCAGGGTGACCAGGGCCAGCAGGGCCAGCAAGGAGGCCACGGCAAAGGCGGCGACCGACTGGTATTCGTTGTAGAGGATCTCCACATGCAGCGGCATGGTGTTGGTCTGGCCACGGATGTGGCCGGAGACCACCGACACCGCGCCAAACTCGCCCATGGCACGGGCGTTGCACAAAATCACGCCGTAGATCAGGCCCCACTTGATGTTGGGCAGCGTCACATGCCAGACGGTCTGCCAACCCGTGGCGCCCAGCCCACTCGCAGCCTGCTCTTCCTCGGTGCCCTGCGCCTGCATCAGCGGGATCAGTTCGCGGGCGATGAACGGGAAGGTGACGAACACGGTGGCCAGCACGATACCGGGCACGGCAAACACGATCTTGATGTCGTGCGCCGCCAGCCAGGGGCCAAACCAGCCCTGCGCGCCGAACATCAGCACGTAAATCAGACCCGCCACCACGGGCGAGACGGAAAACGGCAGGTCCACCAGCGTGGTCAGGAATGCCTTGCCGCGGAACTCGTACTTGGCAATCGCCCAAGCGGCCGAGATGCCGAACACCAGGTTCAGCGGCACGGCAATCGCGGCGGTGATCAGGGTCAGGCGAATCGCCGCCCAGGCATCGGGCTCCTTGAACGCTTCCAGGTAAGCGTCCAACCCCTTGCGCAGCGCCTCCGTGAAGACAGCGGCCAGCGGCAGCACCAGGAACAGGAACATGAAACCCAGCGCAATCGCCAGCAGGCTCCAGCGCACCCAGGCCGGTTCGGTGGTGCCAGACTGCACGCGGCGCACCGGTTTGCCCAGAGAAGAAACGGCGCCGCTCATACCGGTGCTCCTCCACGTTTGCGCTGCCAGGCCTGCAAGGCGTTGATGATCAGCAGCAGGATGAAGGAGAACACCAGCATCACCACCGCCACCGCGGTGGCACCGGCATAGTCGTACTGCTCGAGCTTGCCGATGATGATCAGCGGCGTGATTTCAGAGACCATGGGCATGTTGCCAGCAATGAAGATGACCGAGCCGTACTCGCCTATGGCCCGGGCAAAGGCCATGGCAAAGCCGGTCAGCAGGGCGGGCGCGATGGACGGAAAGATCACCCGGGTGAAGGTCTGCCAGCGGGTGGCACCCAGGCAGGTCGCGGCCTCTTCGAGCTCTTTTTCCGCGTCTTCGAGCACCGGCTGCACCGTGCGCACCACAAACGGCAGGCCGATGAAGATGAGTGCGATCACCACGCCATTGGGGTTGAAGGCCAGCTGGATGCCCAATGGCTCCAGGTACTGCCCGATCCAGCCGTTGCCGGCCAGCAGTGCGGTCAGTGAAATGCCGGCCACGGCGGTCGGCAGCGCAAAAGGCAGGTCCACCAGCGCGTCCACCACTTTCTTGCCAAAGAAGTCATAGCGCACCAGCACCCAGGCCACCAGCAGGCCAAACACCACATTGACCAGCGCCGCGATGAACGAAGCACCAAAGGTCAGGCGGTAAGAGGCCAGCACGCGCGGGCCAGTCACCGCCGCCCAGAACTGCTCCCAGCTCAGGGTGAAAGTCTTGAACAGCAAGGCCGACAGCGGGATCAGCACGATCAGGCTGAGGTAGAGCACGGTGTAACCCAGCGTGAGGTTGAAGCCGGGCAGCACCCGGTGGGCTTTGCGGCGTTGAGAAAGCAAAGTCATTGGTGTTCTGTAGGAGGCCGCCCCTGCGGCCGAAAGATCTGGCGTATGTTGCATTCGCGCGCGGGGGCGCGCTCCCACAAGGCTGAGCACTCTGCAGGAGGCCGCCCCTGCGGCCGAAAATCACTTGACGGTGTAGAGCTTGTCGAACTGGCCACCGTCGTTGAAATGCACCTTCTGGGCCTGCTCCAGCGAGCCGAACAGCTCCTGCACGGTGAAGAACTGGATCGGCTTGAAGGTGGCGCTGTATTTCTTGAGCACGTTGGCGTTGCGTGGGCGCAGCGCGTGCTTGGCAGCGATTTCCTGGGCTTCTTCCGAGTACAGGTAATCCAGGTAAGCCTTGGCCAGTTCGCCTGTGCCCTTCTTGGCCACGGTGCGCTCGACCACGGCCACCGGGTTCTCGGCCACGATGCTGATGGACGGGTGCACCGCATCGACTTTGCCCGTGCCGAATTCACGGTCCACCGACACCACTTCGGATTCAAACGTCACCAGCACATCGCCGATGTTGCGTTGCAGGAAGATGGTGGTCGCATCGCGTCCGCCCTTGGCCAGCACAGGCACGTTCTTGTAAAGCTTGCCCACGAACTCGGCGGCCTGCGCGTCGCTGGCGCCCTTTTTCTTGGCGTAGCCCCAGGCGGCCAGGTAGGCCATGCGGCCGTTGCCACCGGTCTTGGGGTTGACCACGATCACCTGGATACCGGGGCGGGTCAGGTCGTCCCAGTCCTTGATGTTTTTGGGGTTGCCGTTGCGCGTGAGGAACAGCATGGTCGACGTGGTGGGCGAAGCGTTGTTCGGAAAGCGTTTGACCCAGTCCTTGGCCACCACGCCGGTGCCGGCCAGAAAGTCCACATCGGTGGTGGTGTTCATGGTCACCACATCGGCGTCCAGCCCGTCGTTGACGGCACGCGCCTGCGCGCTGGAGCCACCATGGGCCTGATCGATCTTCACGTCCTTGCCAGTGGTCTTTTTGTAATGGGCCACAAAGGCGGCGTTGTAGTCCTTGTAGAACTCTCGGGCCACGTCGTACGAGGCGTTGAGCAAAGTCTGGGCCTGGGCGGCCAGACCGGCCAACGAGAGAGCGGCCACCAGGGCCAGGCGTGTAGAGGTTTTCATGCGGACTCCAGTTCAGGTAGGGGCTGTGCAGTCCAGGAGTGTTCTGCCAGCAGGGATTGCAAAAGGGCCAGACCCAGCGGCCATTCGCCGTGGCCGGATTCGACATTGATGTGCCCTGCCTTTTGCAGGCGCACGACTTCGCTGCCCCAGGACCGCGCATAGGCCCCGGCGGTGCGGATGGGGCAGAACGGGTCGTTGGCGCTGGCCACCACCACACTGCGGTAAGGCAGCGGCTGGTGAGGCACAGGGGCAAAGTCCGCGAGCACGCCCCGGCGCTCCGGGTCGGCTGGGGCCACCAGCAGCGCACCACGGATGCGGCGTGCGGCCTCGGATGGCAAGTGCGTTGTGGCGATGCAGCCCAGGCTGTGCGCAGCCACCACCACCGGTCCCGGCTGGACCAGGATGGTGCGGGCAATGGTCTGCACCCAGACGCTACGCCGGGGGCGTTGCCAATCGTCTTCGGCCATCTCCACGCGCACGGCGCCGCTCAGGCGTTCGGCCCACAGGCTTTGCCAATGGCCAGGCCCGGAATTGCGCCAGCCGGGCACGATGACGAGGTTGGGTTGAGAAGACATGGCCACGATTGTGAAAGCCAGCCCTCAAAACTCAAACGACTTTATTCTTGTTTGCTAATAACCAAACCAAATAAAGAAACCCGCCGAAGCGGGCTTTGAAGGCATTCGCGCACGGGGGTGCGCTCCCACAGCAACCACCGCAAACACTTCGCGGGAGGCCGCCCCTGTGGCCGAAGGGGGCTTCCTGAAGGGGTATCAGAGGATCTGGGCCACTTCCTCAAACGCCAGACGCGGCGCAC
>CAXRGK010000241.1:0-5509 GCA_964230145.1 Burkholderiaceae bacterium
TGAAGCCGCACATCTTGATGCGGGTACGGATCTGAACGCTCATGGCAGCCAGTCGAAGGCGGGGGTGGTGGTGGGGAGGCCCCATTCTGGCGCATAGACCGGGCCGGCAAAGTACAGACCATCGGGTGCGAAGGTGGGGGCGGCTGCGTCGCGGCTTCGGGCCTGCAGCACCTCGCGCATCCAGCCGCTGGGGTGCACACCCGAGCCCACATAGACCAGGCAGCCCATGATGTTGCGGATCATGTGGTGCAGGAAGGCGTTGCCCTCGAACTCGAAGCGCCAGTATGGGCCGCGACGGTGGATGTCGATGCGGTGCAGCGTCTTGACCGGGCTCAGGGCCTGGCAGGCGCTGGCGCGAAACGAGGTGAAATCGTGTTCGCCCAGCAGGTGCTGCGCCGCCTCCCGCATGGCGGTTTCATCGAGTGGACGGAAAGCCCAGCCTGCCCGGCCCGATTCGAGCGCTGGGCGCACGGGCGATTCGAGCAGCACATACACATAGCGGCGTGCGACGGCACTGGCGCGGGCATGAAAACTGTCGGGCACGGGCTGCGCCCACTGCACCGCGATGTCGGGTGGCAAAAACCGGTTGGTGCCACGTACCCAGGAAAAGGGTTCGCGTTGCAGCTCGGTGTCGAGGTGCACCACTTGCATCAAGCCATGCACACCCGCATCGGTGCGGCCGGCGCACAAGGTGGTGACAGGCTGGGCGCAAAACTCGGACAGCGCTTTTTCCAGCTGGTCCTGGATGGTCTGGCCCGAGGGCTGGCTTTGCCAGCCCAGGTAGGGCTGGCCGTTGTAGCTGACGCCGAGAGCCAGTCTCACCGGATCTGGCCGAGCATCTGCAGCGCTCTGGCCTTGTATTCGCCAATGCCGTTGGCCGCCACAGACTGAACCAGGGTGCGGGCAATGTCTGTGTCGCCCTTGGACAACAGCAGTTGGGCCAGCTCCAGCTTGGCTGCATCTGTGTCTTGGCGCACCTGGGGCTGGGTGGTCGCTACGGCAGGTGCGGGTATGGGGTTGGCCGGAAGATTCAGATCAATGCTGGCCATTTCAGGCGGAATGCTCGGCGCATCTGCAGAATCATTCGATGAGGCGGCGGGGACATCGTCGTAGGACGGTGCAAAGGTGCTGCTGGATGTGTTGCTGCGGCTGCGTTTCCACAGCAGCAGTCCCAGCAAGGCGGCAAGACCGGCGCCCCACATCCACAGCGGTTTTCCAGCCAACCCTTCAGGTACGGCAGTTGTGGCTGCAGCAACGGGGGTGGCAGTCGATTCCTTGGCCGCCGATGCGGCAGCCAGCAAGCTGTTGAGGTCTTCGATGTTCTTGTTCAGCTCTGCTGTTTGGTCGGACGCCTCTCGGGCTTCGCGTTCGGCGGCCAGCTTGACTTCAGCGCTGTTCTTGCCCACCTGGGACTTTGACAGCGTCAGCGTGTCTTCGCTGGCCTGCGCATCGGGTGCCGCCTGAACTTCGGCGGCGACTTTGCCGGAGGCCTCGCGCCCCGGTCCATTGACGATTTTCAGTGGCGATTCGGCCAGGCGACGTGCGTAGGCCGCGAAGTCACGGGTTTGTGCGATGACGATCTGGCGGGCTTGTTGGGCTGAGGTCTGTTGCGCTTGCTCGGGCGAGGGCATCTGCAGCACAGCGCCAGCACGAACCAGATTCACGTTGTCTTCAATGAAAGCGTGGGGGTTATTGCGCAGCATGGCCACCAGCATCTGATCCAGAGACACAGAGGCAGGCATGTGGGCCAGCGCCAGGTGCGATGCAGTCTGTCCGGCTGCGACGGTGACCGTCTGGCCTTGTGTGGTCGGCGATGCAGCTTGTACGGCGGGCATGGCTGGCGCACCTGTTGCTGCTGTGGGGGATGCTGCTTTGGCCGTATCAACAGGGTCGAAGCGGTAAACCGGGACGTTCTGTGCGTTGTATTCGACGCGTGGTTGATCCGGATTGACGGCTGCTTTGGGCTGGGGTGTTTGCGTTGCGGGCAAGGCCACGGACGCTTGAGGTGCAGCCTGTTGCGGCTTGGGGCTGGCCGAGTTGAGCAACAGGGCGTAGTTGCGAACCAGGCGACCAGTGGACCACTGGGTTTCCAGGATCAGGTCAACAAAAGTGTCCTGCACGGGCTTGCGACCCTGCAAAACAATGAAAGAGCGCCCTCCGCGGATGTCGATGCTGGTCGACATGCCTTCCAGTGCCGGGTTGTATTCCATACCGGCTTGCTGAAAGTTTCTGGGGGGGGCGATCTGTGCTCTCAGCCCTTGGGCTTCTTCAGCCGAGGCAGGATTGATTTCCACTTCTGCACGCAGCGGCTCGCCCATGCTGGAGAGCACCTGAAGACGCCCCAAGGTCAGTGCGTGGGCGGTCATCGAACCGGTTGCGATGGCCAATGCCGTCAGCATGGGGCGAGCAGAGCGCGGACAAATGACAGACAACCGGTTGCGATGGGGCATGGTCAAATCCTGATGTAGGTTTTTTGACTATTTTGCCAGCTTTCAGGCATCCAAGAGGATACGCAGCATGCGGCGCAGAGGCTCGGCCGCACCCCACAGCAGCTGGTCGCCCACGGTGAAAGCACCCAGGTAGTCGTTGCCCATGGCCAGCTTGTGCAGGCGGCCCACGGGCACCGTCAGGGTGCCGGTCACGGCAGCAGGTGTCAGCTCGCGCTCGGTGATTTCACGCTCGTTGGGCACCACTTTGACCCAAGCATTGGCCTTGGCGATGATGTCGCTGACTTCGTCCAGCGGCACATCTTTTTTGAGCTTGATGGTCAGGCCCTGGCTGTGGCAGCGCATGGCGCCGATGCGCACGCACAGGCCGTCGATCGGGATGGAGCCTGCGCTGCGGAAAGCGGGGTTGCCCAGGATCTTGTTGCACTCGGCGCCGCCCTTCCATTCTTCCTTGCTCTGGCCGTGCTCGACGGGCACGTCAATCCAGGGGATCAGGCTGCCTGCAAGCGCGGCGCCGCGGAAGTTCTTGGTCGGGAAAGACGCATCGCGCATGGTGGCGGCCACCTTGCGGTCGATGTCGAGGATGGCAGACGCCGGATCGGCCAGCTCGGCCTTGACGGCATCGTGCAGGGCGCCCATTTGGCTCAGCAGCTCGCGCATGTTCTGCGCGCCGGCGCCCGAGGCCGCTTGGTAGGTCATGGCCGAGACCCACTCGACCAGCTTGTGCTGGAACAGGCCACCCAGGCCCATGAGCATCAGGCTCACGGTGCAGTTGCCGCCGATCCAGTTCCTGCCGCCCTTGGCCAGTGCCTGGTCGATCACGTGGCGGTTGACCGGGTCCAGAATGATGACGGCGTCATCGGCCATGCGCAGGCTCGAGGCCGCGTCGATCCAGTGGCCGTTCCAGCCGGCAGCGCGCAGCTTGGGGTAAACCTCTTTGGTGTAGTCACCGCCCTGGCAGGTGATGATGATGTCGCATTTTTTCAGGGCGTCGATGTTGTTGGCGTCCTGGAGTGTGGTCTCGTTCTTGGCCATCGCGGGGGCTTTGCCGCCCGTGTTGGACGTGGAGAAGAACACCGGCTCGATCAGGTCAAAGTCTTTTTCCTGAATCATGCGGTCCATCAGAACCGAGCCGACCATGCCGCGCCAGCCGACCAAACCTACCAACTTGCTCATTTCAACGCCCTTTCAAAGTTAAACAGTGCCATACACGACTTGACCGCAGGCTGTTTGCTCCCGGCTCGTCTGGCCGGGGAGGGCGCACGACGAACCAGGCCGGATCAGCCCTTAATGGTCGTGGTTTTGGTGGAGATTGCGCGCGCGCCGGCAGCCACCAGGGTGGTGACAGCGAGGTTCAGGGTGAACAGGCGGGCGGCAAACATGGGAAGTGATTGTACCGGATAGGCTTGGATGGGCCTTACAGGGCAGTTGCCTGTGCTGTGCTTGAGTTGGGAGAGGCTGTGGGAGCACGCTCCAGCGCGTGAAACGCTTCGGCCGCAGGTGCGGCCTCCCACAAAATGGCCTTCAGGCACGTTGCTGGCTTCAAGCCAGTGCCTTGACCACGGCGTCGCCCATCTGCACGGTGCCGACCTTGGTCGTGCCCTCGCTGTAGATGTCGGGCGTGCGCAGGCCCTGCGCCAGCACTTTCTTTACAGCCGTTTCGATGCGGTCGGCCGCTTCGGCCTGGTTCAGACTGAAGCGCAGCATCATGGCGGCGCTCAGGATGGTGGCCAGCGGGTTGGCCACGCCCTTGCCCGCGATGTCCGGGGCGCTGCCGTGGCTGGGCTCGTACAGGCCCTGGTTTTTCGTGTTCAGGCTGGCCGAAGGCAGCATGCCGATCGAGCCGGTCAGCATGGAGGCTTCGTCGGAGAGGATGTCGCCGAACATGTTGCCGGTCACGACCACGTCAAAGGCCTTGGGCGCCTTGACCAGCTGCATGGCGGCGTTGTCCACGTACATGTGCTCCAGCGTCACATCAGGGTACTGGGCATGAACTTCGGTGACCACGTCTTTCCAGAACTGGAAGGTTTCCAGCACGTTGGCCTTGTCCACGCTGGTGACCTTCTTGTTGCGCTTGCGGGCGGCCTGGAAGGCCACGTGCGCGATGCGCTCGATCTCGGGCTTGGAGTAGCGCATGGTGTCGAACGCTTCTTCGGCGCCGGGGAAGTGGCCATCGGTCGCCACGCGGCGGCCGCGCGGCTGACCGAAGTAAATATCACCGGTCAGCTCGCGGATGATCAGGATGTCCAGGCCCGCGATCAGCTCGGGCTTGAGGCTGGAGGCGCCGACCAGCTGCTCGTAGCAGATGGCGGGGCGGAAGTTGGCAAACAGACCCAGGTTCTTGCGCAGGCCCAGGATGGCCTGCTCGGGACGCAACGGGCGGTCGAGTTTGTCGTATTTCCAGTCGCCCACGGCGCCGAACAGCACCGCATCCGCTTCTTTGGCCAGCTTCAGGGTGGCTTCGGGCAGGGGGTGACCGTGCGCATCAAATGCGGCGCCGCCGACCAGGGCGGATTCCATCTCGAACTTCAGGTCGAGGGCTTTGAGGACCTTGACGGCCTGCTCAACGATTTCGGTGCCGATGCCATCACCGGGGAGAACTGCGATTTTCATGATGTCGGGAGAGCTTGTAGGAGGCCGCCCCTGCGGCCGATCTCTGCGGATTGATTCGGCCGCAGGGGCGGCCTCCCACAAGGGGGACGTTGTTTCAGTGGGCGGTATGCGCCAGCCAGGGCTTGGTCGCCAGGCGTTCGGCCTCAAACGCCTTGATCTTGTCGGCGTGACGCAGGGTCAGGCCGATGTCATCAAAGCCGTTGAGCAGGCAGTACTTGCGGAAGGCGTTGACTTCAAAGGGGATTTCTTCGCCTTGCGGACGCACGATGACCTGGCGCTCCAGGTCAATGGTGAGTTCGTAGCCCGGGAAGGCCGCCACTTCGTTGAACAGCATGTCCACAGTGCTTTCGGGCAGCACGATGGGCAACAAGCCGTTCTTGAAGCAGTTGTTGAAGAAGATGTCGGCAAAGCTGGGGGCGATCACGGCACGGAAACCGTACTGGTCGATG
>CAXRGK010000242.1:0-5432 GCA_964230145.1 Burkholderiaceae bacterium
CCGGCCGATAATCGCGCCATGCCCGCGGCCCGTTTCGCCAGCCCCCAAACCCTCAACGCTTTCAGCCTCTGGCTGTCGCTGCCCCAGCTCATCAGCTGGGGCGCCTTGTTCTACACCTTCTCACTCCTGATGGGGCCACTGGAGGCCGAGCTGGGCCTGTCGCGGGCCGAATCCTCGCTCGCCTTCAGCCTGGCGCTGCTGGGAGAGGGGGCAGCGGCCTGGGCGGTGGGTCGCTGGATCGATGCCGGCCACGAGCGGCGCGTCATGACGCTCGGCTCCCTGTGGGTGGGGCTTGGCCTGCTGGCGCATGGCGCGGTGGATTCGGTGGCCAGCTTTTACGCCGTCTGGATCTGGCTCGGCATGGGCATGGCGGCCACGCTCTACAACCCGGCATTTGCCATCGTCACGCGGCGCTTCGGCGCGGACTTCCGACGGGCCATCATCACCATCACCTTTCTGGGCGGGCTGGCCAGCACGGTGTTCATTCCGCTGGTGTCCTGGTGGTTTGGCCTGTGGGGCTGGCGGGTGAGCCTGTGTCTGCTGGGGGCCCTGCAGTTGGGGGTGTGCCTGCCGCTGCATGCCTGGTTGCTGCGCGGTGCACCACGCCCTTTGCCCCCATTGGCCGGGCAAGCACGCATGGCGCATGCTTCGATGCGACCGCACCTGCGCCAGCCAACCTTCTGGCTGCTGGCCCTGTTCATGGTGCTGACCATGGCCCTGACCTCGGCACTGCCGGTGCACATGATCAACCTGCTGGGCGAAGCCGGTTTGCCTGCGTCGTGGGTGGTGGGCATTCCCGCTGCGATCGGGGTGTTGCAGGTGCTGGGCCGCATGCTGTTGTTTGTGTTCGAGCGGCGCTGGGACGTGCACGCGGCCAACCGCTGGATTCCGGCACTGTTGCCCGCCAGCCTGCTGGTGCTCGTGCTGGGCGGCTGGCACCCGGCGGTGGCGCTGGTGTTCGTGCTGCTGTATGGCATGGGCAACGGCATGATCACCATCGTCAAGGGCACGGCCATGGCGCAGTATGTGAGTGCCGCGCATGTGGGCCAGCTCAACGGCCTGTTGGGCCTGCCGATCGCGCTGGCGCGCGCCGCAGCCCCCTGGATCGTGGGGCTGCTGTGGTCGCCCACCGCGGGTTACCGCTGGGGCCTGTGGTGGATGGTGGCGGCCAGCCTGGCCGGCCTGGCGGCGCTTTGGACGGCGCAGGCCCATGCATTGCACGCCCGCCAGAGCCGCTGAGATGAAGCCCCGCGTCGTCATCGTCTGCCCCGCCACGCCCGCATCGAACAACGGCAACTGGCGCACAGCGTGGCGCTGGCAGCGTCTGCTGCAAGGCGTGGCCGCAGTGCGCACCGTGCAGCAGTGGCCCGACGCGCAGGCCGGGCACGACGATGTGCTGCTGGCCTTGCACGCGCGCAAGTCGGCGCCCTCGATCGCAGCCTGGCATGCGCAGCATGGCGCGCGTGGTCTGGGTGTGGCCTTGACCGGCACCGACATTTACCCGGACATCACCCGCGACGCGGTGGCGATGGCTTCGCTGGAAATGGCGGCATCGCTGGTGGTGCTGCAGGAGCAGGCGCTGCAGGCCCTGCCCGAAATCCACCGCGCCAAGACCCGCGTGATCTTCCAGTCGTGCGGGCAGCGCCAGCCGCTGGCCAAAACCACGCACCACCTGCGGGTGCTGATGGTCGGGCACCTGCGCGAAGAAAAGAACCCGGCCATGCTCTGGCGCGCGGTGCGTGCCATTGCGCCCGACGCGGGCATCCTGATTGACCACATCGGCGATGCGCTCGACCCCGCGCTGGCCCGCGAGGCCAAGGCCACCGCCCGGGACTGCCCCCACTACCGGTGGCTGCAAGGACTGTCGCACCAGGCCACGCTGCAGCGCATCCAGCGCGCGCACCTGCTGGTGCACACCAGCCGCAGCGAGGGCGGAGCCATCGTCATCAGCGAAGCGATCCGCAGCGGCACGCCTGTGCTGGCCACGCGCATCGACGGCAATGTGGGCCTGCTGGGCGCCGATTACGGCGGGCTGATCGGGCCCGACGACGACCGGGCACTGGTGGCCAAACTGCTGCAGTGCCGCCGCGAACAGCTTGCTGGCCAGGCGGGTCTGCTGCTGGACTGGCGGTCACAGTGCCAGCGACGCTCAGCACTGTTCGAGCCAGCCACCGAGCGGGCGGCCTTGCTGCGATGGGTCAAAGCGCTGCGCGCTTGACGCGGGCAGGCGGCTTCACTCGGCCTTGGCGCCCGATTCCTTGACCACCTTGGTCCACTTGGTGATTTCGCTGGCCTGGTAGGCCGACAGCTCCTCAGGGCTGGAGAGCACCGCCTCCAGGCCCAGGGTTTTCAGGCGCTCGGCCACATCGGGCAGGCGGAACACGCGCAGCACCTCGGCGTTGAGCCTGTCGATCACGGGCTTGGGCGTGCCCGCCGGTGCAAACATGGCAAACCAGGTGGTGGCTTCAAAGCCGGGAATGCTTTCGGCAATGGTCGGGATCTCGGGCGCAGCCGATGACCGTTTGGCGGTGGTCACCGCGATCGCGCGGATCTTGCCTTCGCGCGCCATCGGCAGGGCCGAGGGCATGTTGTCGAACATCAGCTGGATGCTGCCGCCCACCAGATCGGGGATGGCGAACTGCCGGCCCTTGTAGGGCACATGGGTCATCTGGGTGCCGGTCATGGACTTGAAGAGTTCGCCCGACACATGCACCGAGGTGCCCACGCCCGGCGAGCCGAACGAGAGCTTGTTGGGGTTGGCCTTGAGGTAGGCCACGAACTCGGGCACCGTCTTGACGGGCACATTGTTGTTGACCACCAGCAGGTTGGGCGCCGAAGCGATGAGGGACACGGGCGAGAAGTTCTTGACCATGTCGTAGGGCATCTTCTCGTAGAGCGAGCCGTTGATCGAATGCGTGCCCACCGTGCCCAGCACCAGGGTGTAGCCATCGCCCGCCGACTTGGCCACGAAGTCCGCGCCGATGTTACCGCCCGCGCCCGGCTTGTTGTCCACCACCACCGGCTGGCCCAACTGGGCCTTTTCACTGAAGAGGCGGGCCAGGATGTCGGGCGCACCGCCCGAGGGGAAGGTGACGACCAGACGGATCGGTTTGTTGGGGTAGTTCTGCGCGCTGGCAGAAACCCCCAGCGTCAGGGCCAGTGTGCCCGCCAGCAGGGTCAGGGCAGTGCGGCTCAGGACGGCCGCGCGAGACAACAACGAGTCCATGAAAGTCTCCTCATCAGGTGGAGCGCACAGCCTCGCGGCAGTGTCCCGGCCTGTCTGTCATCCATGCGACGACCCGCGGGAAGACCCTGAAACCCGTTTCAGACGGCTTTGGCCAAAGGCAGGTTGATCAGCAGGTTTTGCGGCTTGAGCTTGAGCAGGCCCTGCGCGTCCATGGCCAGACCGAGGTAGACCGGTTTACCGCGCACGTCGGTGCGCATGGCCTGCGGGTCGGCAAAACGCAGCGTGAACAGGCTGATGAGTTGCTGCTGGCGCCGGGCGTCGAGCGTCTGGCCCTGGTACAGGTCATTGAGCAAGGCGGTGGCCGTGGCGTCCAGCCCCACATGCCAGCGCCAGGCCGGGTCGTCGACTTGTTGCACCGGTTCGATCTGCACCGCCGCACCCAGGAAATGCTGCACCCAACGCGCCAGCACAAATGACAGGGCCTTCAGCCCCGAGCGGGCGTTCACCATGTTCAGGATCAGGCCATGCGGCAGCTTGTTCTGGATTTCGTGCGTCAGGTCGAGCAAAAAGGCGTAACGGCCCAGACCCTCGCGCTGGGCGAAGTAGTGCTGGGCGTTGTCGGCGTGCAGCACCTTCACATCGACCGCCTTGAGGGGGGCACCGGCTTCCATGAGCAGGCGGCCCATCTCGCCCAGGCCGCCCGTGGCCTGCAGGGCATCGAGCGTGTCGCTGTCACCGGCCAGCACGCGGCCCTCCTGCACGGTGATGCGCTGGCGCCGGAACAGCAGCTCGGCAGCGCGCCAGGCCCAGGCGTCATCAACGCCACGCAGGACATTGCAGGCGATGGCCTGCACCACCAGATCGATGAAGAGCGGCGGCAGTTCGATGCGGCCGCGGTGCATCCAGGCCATGTAGGCCGACTCCAGCGAACCCGCGCTTTCCACCTCGTCACGAAAGCGCAGGAAGAGTTGGTAGTTCTGGCGGGCGTCCTCGTCTGCGATGGCGTCCAGCTCTGCGAGCGCAACCGCGCGGTCCGGCGCGTTGAGCAGGGACTGGTGCAGCTGTTTTTCGGCAGGGCAGGATTCAGGCACCAGTGCCAGCTCGGGCCGATGCAGCCACAGCCGCCAGTAGTCGGGCGTGGGCTGCAGCCAGCCGCGCGCGTTGCGGTTCAGGTGCTGGTGGCCGCAGGCCGTCCAGAAGCTGGGCGGGACGGACATGGGGCGTTCAGAGGTTGGGCGCCAGCAGGCGCTGCAGGTCCTGCACTTGCACGCCACTGCGCACGGCCAGGTCCTGCACCTGGTCCTCACCGATCTTGCCCACGTTGAAGTACTGCGCCTCGGGGTGCGCGATGTAGAAGCCGCTCACACTCGCGGCCGGCGTCATGGCCAGGCTCTCGGTCAGGCCCATGCCGATCTCTTCGCACTGCAGCACCTTGAACAGGTCCCGCTTGGCGCTGTGGTCGGGGCAGGCCGGGTAGCCCGGCGCGGGGCGGATGCCCTGGTACTTCTCGGCGATCAGGTCTTCGTTGGACAAGGCTTCACCTTCGGCATAGCCCCACAGGTCGGTGCGCACCCGCTGGTGCAGGTATTCGGCAAAGGCTTCGGCCAGGCGGTCGGCCAGGGCCTTGAGCATGATGGCGCTGTAGTCGTCGTGCGCGGCTTCAAACGCTTGGGCACGCTTGTCGGCACCAATGCCCGCCGTCACGGCGAACATGCCGGCGTAGTCCTGCACGCCCTGCGGGCCCACAAAGTCGGACAGGCAGCGGCTGGGACGGGTCACACCGTTCACCGTCTGTTTTTCGGTCTGCTGGCGCAGGCCGTGCCAGGTCATGGCTGTCTGGCTGCGGGCCTCATCGGCGTAAAACGCGATGTCGTCGCCCAGCGCATTGGCCGGGAACAGGCCGACCACCGCGTTGGCCGTGAGCCAGCGGCCATCGATGATTTTTTGCAGCATCGCCTTGGCATCGGCAAACACCTTGCGCGCCTGCTCGCCCACCACCTCGTCCTGCAGGATGGCGGGGTAGGGGCCGGCCAGGTCCCAGGTCTGGAAGAAAGGGCCCCAGTCGATGTACTGCGCCAGCTCGGCCAGATCGAAGTTCTTGAATACGCGCCGGCCAATGAATTTGGGCGCCTTGGGCGTGTAACCCTGCCATGCCAGCACCTTTCGGGTTGAATCACCCACCGTTCGGGCTGAGCTTGTCGAAGCCGGGGGATGCCCTTCGACAAGCTCAGGGTGAACGGTGGTG
>CAXRGK010000243.1:0-5148 GCA_964230145.1 Burkholderiaceae bacterium
GGGTTGCCCAGCACGGCGGCCACCACCGCGCCGCCGTGGATGGGCGGGTTGGAGTAGTTGGTGCGGATGGCGATCTTGAGCTGGCTCAGCACGCGGGCGGCTTCTTCCTTGTCGGTGGCGACCACCGACAAGGCGCCCACACGCTCGCCGTAGAGGCTGAAGCTCTTGGAGAAGGAGGTGGACACGAGGAAGGTCTGGCCCGAGGCGGTGAACTTGCCCACCACCGCGCCGTCTTCGGCAATGCCATGGCCAAAGCCTTGGTAGGCCATGTCCAGGAAAGCCGTCAGGCCCTTGGCCTTGACCACTGCAATCACCTGGTCCCACTGGGCGGCGGTGATGTCGTAGCCGGTGGGGTTGTGGCAGCAGGCGTGCAGCACGACGATGGTGCCGGCGGCTGCGGCGTTCAGGTCGGCCAGCATGCCTTCGAAGTTGACGCCGCGCTTGGCCGCGTCGTAGTAGGCATAGGTGCCGACTTCAAAACCGGCGTTCACGAAGATGGCGCGGTGGTTTTCCCAGCTGGGGTCGGAAATCAGCACCTTGGCGTTGGGCGTGACCTTTTTCAGGAAGTCGGCGCCGATTTTCAGGCCGCCGGTGCCGCCAATGGCCTGCACGGTGGAGACGCGGCCGGACTTGACCACATCGGAGTCGGCGCCAAACACCAGGCCCTTAACCGCGTTGTCATACGCCACGATGCCGTCGATCGGCAGGTAGCCGCGTGGGGCAGGCTTGTCCATCATGGCCTTTTCAGCGGCCTGCACGCACTTGAGCAGGGGCAGCTTGCCCGCATCGTCGAAGTACACGCCCACGCCCAGGTTGACCTTGTTGGGGTTGGTGTCGGCAGCGTATTGCTCGTTGAGACCCAGGATCGGGTCGCGGGGGGCCATTTCGACGGCGGAAAACAGAGACATGGGGGGTTCCTGTGAGGACGAAGGTGGTGCGCTCGCGCGCTCGAAAACCCCAGATTTTACAAGCGCGACGCATCGCTCAGGCGCAACGACCATTTCGTCGCTGACCTGCTGCCCATAAGATTGCGCATAAAATATGCGCAATATCGATGGAGGTGATCCATGCTCCGGTTTGAAGAAGCGCCCAAAAAACCCACCAATCTGTCGCTCAATGCCGAAGTCCTGGCCATGGCCCGTGAGCTGGGCATGAATGTCTCGCGCACGGTGGATGCCTTGCTGGCCCAAGAGGTCAAACGCCAGTACTGGGCGCGCTGGAACGAGCAAAACAGCGCCGCCATTGACCAGTACAACGAACGCATCGAGCGCGAAGGCCTGCCGCTGGCGCAGTACCGGACGTTCTGAGCATGGCGCAGTTTGACGTCTACCTGAATCCGGACCCGGTGCAGCGCGAGCGCACGCCCTACCTGCTGGATGTGCAAAACAGCTTTCTGGAGCGTCTGGCCACGCGCGTCGTCGTGCCCCTGCGCCGAGCCGAGCATGCGCCGCTGCCCATGCGTGAACTCAACCCTGCGGTCGAGGTGCAGGGCCAGGCCCTGGTGCTGGACACCGCTGCTTTGGCGGCCATTCCAGGGCGAGGGCTGGGCCAGCCAGTGGCTTCCTTGCGCCCTCAGTCCACGGATGTGGTTTCAGCACTGGACGTGCTTTTTGGCGGTCATTGAATCTGCCTGACCGGATATTTGAATGTCTGAACCCGTAACCCTTTCCGAAGTCGTGTCTGAAGCTCCCAAGGGCCAATTCGTCTCCTTCCCGGATTCGCCCTTTGAGCTGTTCCAGCCCTATCCGCCGGCGGGAGATCAACCCACGGCGATTGCGCAGCTGGTCGAAGGCGTGCGTGACGGAGAAGTGTTTCAGACGCTGCTGGGTGTGACTGGCTCGGGCAAGACCTTCACCATGGCCAACGTGATCGCGCGGCTGGGGCGCCCGGCCATCGTGTTCGCGCCCAACAAGACGCTGGCGGCGCAGCTGTACAGCGAATTCCGCGAGTTCTTTCCGAAGAACGCGGTCGAGTACTTCGTCAGTTATTACGACTATTACCAGCCCGAGGCCTATGTCCCGCAGCGCGACCTGTTCATTGAAAAAGACAGCGCGATCAACGAGCACATCGAACAGATGCGCCTGTCGTGCACCAAGAGCATTCTGGAGCGGCGCGATGTGGTGATCGTGGCCACGGTGTCGGCGATTTACGGCATTGGCAAGCCCGAGAGCTACCACCGCATGATCATGACGCTGCGGGTGGGTGACAAGGCGGGCCAGCGCGATGTGATCGCGCAGCTGATCCGCATGCAGTACCAGCGCAACGACCAGGACTTCAGCCGCGGCAAGTTCCGGGTGCGGGGTGACACGATTGATGTCTTTCCAGCCGAGCACTCGGAACTCGCGATCCGCATCGAACTGTTCGACGACGAGATCGAGAGCCTGCAGCTGTTTGACCCGCTGACGGGACGCATCCGCCAGAAGATCCCGCGCTTCACGGTGTATCCGTCGAGCCATTACGTGACGCCACGCGACCAGGTGCTGGCCGCCATCGAAACCATCAAGATCGAGCTGGACCAACGCCTCAAGGAGCTGGTGGGCATGGGCAAGCTGGTCGAAGCCCAACGGCTGGAGCAGCGCACCCGCTTTGACCTGGAAATGCTGCAGGAAGTGGGCCACTGCAAGGGCATCGAGAACTACACGCGGCATTTGTCGGGTGCGGCGCCGGGTGAGCCGCCCAGCACGCTGACCGATTACATGCCGCCTGACGCGATCATGTTCCTGGACGAGAGCCACCAGATGATCGGCCAGCTGAGCGCCATGTACAACGGCGACCGTTCGCGCAAGACAACACTGGTGGAGTACGGTTTTCGCCTGCCCAGCGCGCTGGACAACCGGCCGCTCAAGTTCGAAGAATTTGAAAAGCGCATGCGTCAGTGCATCTTCGTGTCGGCCACGCCCGCCGATTACGAGATCCAGCACGCCGGGCAGGTGGCCGAGCAGGTGGTGCGCCCCACCGGCCTGGTGGACCCCGAGGTGGAAGTGCGCCCCGCCACCCACCAGGTGGACGATGTGCTGCAGGAAATCCGCATCTGTGTTGAAAAACAGGAACGGGTCTTGATCACCACGCTGACCAAGCGCATGGCCGAGCAGCTGACCGACTACCTGAGCGACAACGGTGTGAAGGTGCGCTACCTGCACAGCGATGTGGATACGGTCGAGCGGGTGGAAATCATCCGCGACCTGCGTCTGGGCGCCTTCGATGTGCTGGTGGGCATCAACCTGCTGCGCGAGGGGCTGGACATTCCCGAGGTGTCTCTGGTGGCAATTCTGGACGCTGACAAGGAAGGCTTTCTGCGTGCCGAGCGCAGCCTGATCCAGACCATTGGCCGCGCCGCCCGCAACGCCGGGGGCAAGGCCATCCTCTACGCCGACGTCCTCACCAAGTCCATGAAGAAAGCCATGGACGAAACCCAGCGCCGCCGTGAAAAGCAGATCGCCTACAACGAGGCGCACGGCATCACCCCGCGCACCATCATCAAGCAGGTCAAGGACCTGATCGACGGCGTCTACAGCGAAAAGTCCGGCCAGGAAGCCGAGCGCCTGGAGCAGGCGGCGCTGCAAAAGGCCAAGGTCGAGGACATGAGCGAAAAAGACATCGCCAAGGCCATCAAGCAGCTCGAAAAGCAGATGATGGAACACGCGCGCAACCTCGAATTCGAAAAAGCCGCCCGGGTGCGCGACCAGCTGGCCATCCTCAAGGAGCAGGCGTTTGGCGCGGCAGGTGGCGACCATGTGGTGCCCCTGAGCCGGGCCTGAGTTTTTGCAGGAGGACACCCCTGTGCGCGAAAGGCTTGTGGGAGCGCGCCCCTGCGCGCGAATGCCTTCGGCCGCAGGGGCGGCCTCCCACAGACATGCGCCGATGGATAACCCAGCAATTTGATCGGGAATCGGCTATACTTGAGCTCCTTAGTCGGGAACTCGGGACATTCCCCGCCCGGCACGGTCCAGCCCAACCCAGGAGCCTGCCATGAGACTGACCACCAAAGGCCGTTTTGCCGTCACCGCCATGCTCGATCTGGCCCTGCGCCAGCAATCCGGTCCTGTGACCCTGGCCGCCATCAGCCAGCGCCAGCAAATCTCGCTGTCTTATCTGGAGCAGCTGTTTGGCAAGCTGCGCCGCCACCAGCTGGTCGAGTCCACCCGGGGTCCGGGCGGGGGCTACACCCTGGGTCGTAAAGCCGACGACATCACCGTGGCCGACATCATCCTGTCGGTGGATGAGCCGCTGGACGCCACCCATTGCGGCGGCAAGGAAAACTGCCATGGCGGCGACAGCCGTTGCATGACGCACGACCTGTGGTCGGCGCTGAACGCCAAGATGGTGGAGTTCCTGGATTCCGTCTCGCTCCAGAAACTGGTGGACGACCAGATTTCCAAAGGGGTGGTGATTGAGGCCAAGCCCACCCTCAAGCGCGCCATTTCCTCCACGCCAGTGGTCAAGCCCATCCGCGTGACCGGCCCCAATTCCGTTTTTGACCTCGGCAACGTGTTTGCCAAGTCCTGATCTCCTGCAAGAAGTACAAGCCATGAGCAGCACCCCGCATTTCCCCATTTACATGGACTACGGCGCCACCACGCCGTGTGACCCCCGTGTGGTCGACGCCATGATCCCCTGGTTGCGCGAGCATTTCGGCAACCCGGCTTCGCGCAGCCACGCCTGGGGCTGGGAAGCCGAAGAGGCCGTCGAGAAAGCCCGCAAGGATGTGGCCGACCTGATCGGTGCCGACCCGCGCGAGATCGTCTGGACCAGCGGCGCCACCGAGTCGAACAACCTGGCCCTCAAGGGCGCGGCGCAGTTCTACAAATCGCGCGGCAAGCACCTGATCACCGTCAAGACCGAGCACAAGGCTGTGCTTGACACCATGCGCGAACTGGAGCGTCAAGGCTTTGACGTGACCTACCTGGACGTGCAGGAAGACGGCCTGCTGAGCATGGATGCGCTCAAAGCCGCGATCCGTCCTGACACCATCCTGATCAGCGTGATGTTCGTGAACAACGAGATCGGCGTGATCCAGGACATTGCCGGCATTGGCGCGCTGTGCCGCGAGAAGGGCATCCTCTTCCATGTGGATGCCGCCCAAGCCACGGGCAAGGTGGCCATCGACCTGAACACCCTGCCAGTGGACTTGATGAGCCTGGCCTCGCA
>CAXRGK010000244.1:0-2176 GCA_964230145.1 Burkholderiaceae bacterium
CGACACGCCACCGCTGGTCAGGATCAGGTCGTGGTGGTCGGCGGCGGACTTCAGCGCAGCCAGCGTGGCCTCGCGGCGGTCGGGCACGATGCCCAGATCGCTCACTTCGCAGCCCATGCGGTGCAGCAGGGCCTTGAGGAAGAAGCGGTTGGAGTTGTAGATGGCACCGGGTGGCAAAGCCTCCGGCGGCACATCGCCGGGCATGACCAGCTCGTCGCCGGTCGAAAACAGGGCCACACGCGGGCGCGCAGCCACCGTCAGGTGCGCCTGCCCCAGGCTGGCGGCCAGACCGAGTTCGGCCGGACCCAGACGGGTGCCGGCAGGCAACACGGTGGCGCCACGCTGCACGTCCTCGCCGCTGCGGCGGATCCACTGGCCCGGCTGCACCGGATGCGCAAAGCGCACCTGCGGCACACCGCCCTGCTCGCCCAGCACTTCGGCCTCTTCCTGCATGACCACCGCATCGGCGCCAGGGGGCACCGGTGCGCCGGTGAAGATGCGCGCCACTTCGCCCGACTGCAGGGGCTGGCCGGTGTGGCCGGCCGGAATGCGCTGGGTGACGCGCAGCACCGCGCCGGGGGCCAGATCGGCCGTGCGCACAGCGTAGCCATCCATCGAGGAGTTGTCGAAAGCCGGTACCTGCAGGGCCGAGACGAGGTCCTGCGCCAGTACCCGGCCGTCGGCGTCGAAGGTGGCGACCTGCTCGGTGCCTGGCAGGCACTGCACCTGCGCCAGCAACTTTTGCCGGGCTTCGTCCAAAGGCATCAGCGGTGCGCGAGGAGCGTTCATGGTGGGCTTTGTGGTCAGTCGCAGTGAGCGGCAATGTAGGCCTTGACCTGCGCCACATCGGCCGGCATGACCTGCACGCGCTTGGGCAAGGCTTCAATGCCTTCGAATTTTGCCGGACGCTGCGGCTCACGGCCCAGGGCCTCGACGATCGTCCCTGCAAACTTGATGGGCAAAGCGGTCTCCAGCACCAGCATGGGCACGCCGGCCTGCAGGTGCTCGCGCGCCACCTTCACGCCGTCGGCGGTGTGGGTGTCGATCATCACGCCATAGCGCTCGAACACCTGGCGGATGGTGGCCAAACGATTCGCGTGGGTGCTCTTGCCGCTGACAAAGCCGTAGCGCTTGGCCGCCTCGGCATAACGCGGGTCGGCCGACAGGTCGAAACGGCCCTGCCGGTTCAGCGCATCGCCGAACAGCGCTTGTGTCTGCACCGCATCGCGACCCAGCAGATCGAATACAAAGCGCTCGAAGTTGCTGGCCTTGGAGATGTCCATCGACGGGCTGGAGGTCTCGTGCGTGTCGGCGGTGCCGCGCACGCGGTAGACGCCGGTACGGAAGAACTCGTCGAGCACATCGTTTTCGTTGGTCGCCACCACCAGCTGCGCCACGGGCAAACCCATCATCCGGGCCACATGGCCGGCGCAGACGTTGCCAAAGTTGCCGCTGGGCACGGTGAAGCTGACCTGCTGGCTGTTGTCCGTTGTGGCCTGGAAGTAACCGGCAAAGTAGTACACCACCTGGGCCAGCAGACGCGCCCAGTTGATCGAGTTGACGGTGCCGATCTTGTACTTCTTCTTGAATTCCAGGTCGTTGGACACGGCCTTGACGATGTCCTGGCAGTCGTCGAACACGCCTTCGATGGCGATGTTGTGGATGTTCTCGTCGAGCAGGCTGAACATTTGCGCCTGTTGGAAGGGGCTCATGCGGCCGTGCGGGCTGGTCATGAAAACGCGCACGCCCTTCTTGCCGCGCATGGCGTATTCGGCTGCGCTGCCGGTGTCGCCCGAGGTGGCACCCAGAATGTTCAGTTCTGCACCACGGCGGCCCAGCTCGTATTCGAACAGGGTGCCCAGCAGCTGCATGGCCATGTCCTTGAAGGCCAGCGTGGGGCCGTTGGACAGGGCTTCGAGGTACAGCTCGGGAACCTTCTCACCGGCGGCCTGCAGGGGCTTGAGCGGCACGATGGCCTCGGTGCCGTAGACGGCGGCCGTGTAGGTTTTCTCGCACAGGGCCTTCAGGTCGGCAGCAGGGATGTCGTCGATGTAGAGCGACAGGATCTCGAAAGCCAGCGCCGCGTAGCCCTGCTGCTGCCAGACCTGGCGCAGACGCGCCAGATCGGCATGAGGATAGGACTCGGGCAGGTACAGGCCACCGTCGGGCGCCAGAC
>CAXRGK010000245.1:0-6970 GCA_964230145.1 Burkholderiaceae bacterium
CCGCCTGAACACCAGGTCCCACACGCCGTGGCCGAGCTTGAGGCCGCGGTTTTCAAACTTGGTGAGCGGCCGGTAGTCGGGCTTGACAGCGTAGCCGCCCAGTTCCGGGCCGGCGGTGTTGCCCAGCAGCGGTTCAGCAGACAGCACCTCGAGCATCTGCTCGGCATACGGCTGCCAGTCGGTGGCCAGGTGCAGGTAGCCGCCGGGTTGGATGTGTCGGGCCAGCCGCGCCACAAAAGGCGACTGGATCAGACGGCGCTTGTGGTGTCGGCTCTTGTGCCAGGGATCCGGAAAGAAGATGTGCACACCGTCCAGGCTGTCCTCGCCCAGCATGTGGTCCATGACTTCGACCGCGTCGTGCTGCACGATGCGGATATTGCCAATGTTTTCTTCGCCGCAGCGCTTGAGCAGCGCGCCCACTCCGGGCTCGTGCACTTCGCAGCACAGGAAATTGTCATCGGGCCGCACCTGCGCGATCCTGGCCGTGGCGTCGCCCATGCCAAAGCCGATTTCCAGGATCAGCGGGGCACTGCGGCCAAAGGCGGCCTGCACATCCAGCCGTTCGGGGCGGTAGGGGATCAGGAACTTCGGGCCATAGCGCTCGAACGCGCGCATTTGCCCCGTGCCCATGCGGCCGGCACGCAGCACATAGCTTTTGATGGTGCGCATGAAGGGGGCATCGGCCTGGGCTTCTGGGGTCTGTTCGGGCGTGGTCATGGGCAGGAAGGCGTGTGTTTCGCAAAACCCATCATTATCGCGGGCCAGCCTCCCGTGCGGTCACGGTGGCAAACCATTGCCGGGTCCAATTCTGCAGGGCTTGAACCACGAGGGTGTTGCCGTTTTCTTGCGCCAGGCCCAATGTCTGGGCGGCCTTATTCAGTGCGGTCAACGGATCACTCAGGTCCAGAGGCCTTGCACCGTTTTGCTTGCTGAGTTTCTCGCCGTTGGCGCCCAGCACCAACGGGGTGTGCAAATAGCGCACCACGGGCAAGCCCAGCGCATGCTGCAGCACGATCTGGCGCGCCGTGTTGTCTCTCAGGTCTTCCCCGCGCACCACGTCGGTGATGCCCTGTGCTGCGTCATCCACCACCACGGCCATCTGGTAGGCCCACAGGCCATCGGCGCGCCGCAATACGAAGTCACCCACCTCCTGCGCCACATCCTCGACTTGCGCACCCAACCGCCGGTCGGTCCAGCGGGTGAGCTCGGGCAGCCCGCGCGCCGCACGCACGGCTTGCACGTTCAGGCGCCAGGCCCGGGCTGGCTTGCCATTGAGGCCGTCGCGGCAGGTGCCAGGGTAAACCTGTGCCTTGTGGCGGGCCGTGGGGTTGGTCTGTGCGGCCTCGATGTCCTTGCGTGAACAGCCGCAGGGATAGGCCAGTTCTGCGGCGATGAGCCGATCCAGTGCCTGCTGGTACACATGACCGCGCCGGCTTTGCCAGAGTACCTCGCCATCAGGCACGAGGCCGCACTGCGTCAGTTGCTGCAGGATGGCTTCTCCGGCACCGCCGACGCAGCGGGGGCTGTCCACATCTTCGATGCGTACGCGCCAAAGGCCGCCGCGGGCGCGTGCATCCAGCCAGCTGGCCAGTGCGGCCACGAGTGAGCCGGCATGCAAAAGACCTGTAGGGGAGGGGGCAAACCGCCCGATGTAGCCAGCCCCCATGGGGTCAGCGTTTGCGCAGGACAGCCAAGGCCAGCTCGAGACCGGAGACAAAAGCGTCTTCGACCCGGTGGCCCAGACACCAGTCGCCGCACAGGCCAATGCCTTCGGCTTTGAACCACAGGTGGCTCTGACCCAGCGGCTGCGCGGTCTTGGCGTACAGCCAGCGGTGCACCTCGGCGTGCGCCGGGGTGGCGCGTATGCCCGTGACTTCGCCAAAGGCCTTGAGCAGCTTGGCGGTCACGCGCTCGGGCGTGTCGTTGACATGCTCGGCGGACCAGCTGGCGCTGGCTTGCACCGTCCAGCGCTCGATGGGTTCGCGAGCGGGTTTGGACGATTCGCGGGCCATCCAGGCGATGCGGTGGTGCGTGCTGCGGGCTGCGTTCCATTGCGGGCCGATGGTGATCAGGCCGGGTTGCACCGCCTGCGGCCACGCGGCCATGAGTGTCCAGCAGGGATCCACCTTCACGGCTCTGAGCGGTTCAGCCAACTCGCCCAGCCCCGAGGACTGCAACAGCGCGCTGGCCTGTGCTGGCGGGATGGCGAGGACCACCTTGTCAAAACCGGCGTAGACATGCTGGCTGCCGTCGCTCCCTTCGGTCTGGACCTGCCAGCCGTCTTTCATGAGCGGGTCACGGCTGATCTGCGTGACGCGGGTTTCCAGGTGGATGTTGCCGTCGTCCATGAGCGGGTCTCCCCAGGCCTTGACCAGGGCGTTCATGCCTGGAGTGGCCACCCAATGACGCTCGCCGCCAGGCAGGCCGGCTTCGATCACGCGGCCCATCGGGTCGAGCACGCGCACCGCGTTGGCGCTCCAGGGACGGCACAGGCCAGGCACGGTGCCCAGCGCCAGTTCAAAGCGCGCGTCGCGCACGGTGAAGTACTGCGTGCCGTGGTCAAAGCTGCCAAAAGGACTGCGGCGTGTGGCCATGCGGCCTCCCAGCCCACGGCTTTTCTCGAACAGGGTGACGTGGTGGCCGGCCTGGCGCAGGGTGCGGGCGCAGGCGATGCCGGCCATGCCGACACCGATGATGGCGATGTGCTGTGTGGTCATGAGGGGGACTTTACACGCGATGCGCGGGTTGCAGCAATGCAGCGCGTGTCACGTCCTGGCCCAGCTGCTCCAGCCACCAGCGCAGGGCATGGCCGGCCGGGCTCTGGCGGCTGTCGCGCCAGGCGTAATGGGTGGTGCTGGTGCGTGGGCGGGCAATTTTCTTGACCACCAGCATGCCGGCATCGATGTAGGGCCGCGCCAGCGATTCGGGCAGCGAACCGCCGCCCAGCCCGCGCAGCTGCGCTTCGAGCTTGCTGGCCATGTCGGGCACGGTGAACACGTCCTGCCCGGCCAGCAGGCCGATCGTCAGGCCGGCGCCGCGGCTGACCGAGTCGGCCACGGCCACCGCGCGGTGCTGCTGCAATGTGGCGTCATCCAGCGGTTCGGGCGCCTGGGCCAGCGGGTGGTGCGAGGCCACGGCGTACACAAAAGGGATGTCGCCCAGCACCGCATGCTGGATCTCACTGCCCAGCCCGGGTTCGAGCACCACGCCCAGGGCCAGATCGGCCTGGCCCGAGGTGAGGGCGGCCAGCGTGCCCGACAGGGTTTCGTGCCGCAGTCGCAGCCGGGTGGGTGCGCCCAGCGCCAGAAAGGCGGCGCACAGGTCCATGACCACGGTGCGCGAGACCACGCTGTCCACCGCCACCGTCAGCACCGCTTCCCAGCCGGTGGCCACCCGGCGCACGCGGTTGGCCACGGCGTCCATGTCGTCGAGCAGCCTGCCGGCTTCGCGCAGCAATTCGCGCCCGGCGGCAGTGGGACGGGCCTGACGCGAGCTGCGGTCAAACAGCAGCACGTCCAGCGCGTCCTCGAGCTGACGCACACGGTAGGTGAGGGCGCTGGGCACGAGATGAAGTTCGCGGGCGGCGCCGGCAAAGCTGCCCTGGCGCTCGATGGTCTGCAACATGAGCAGCATCTCAGGGGTCAGCCAGTCGCGTGGCGTATACAGGGAAGTTTGCATGATCTTCGCTTGATTATTCAAACGGTTTGAATGATGCCAGCAAACTGGCAGCATGGTGAAAAGTGGACCAAACCCTACATTACTTCCATCTACCAAGGAGTTTCGCCATGCTGACCCTGCGCAAATCCCAAGACCGGGGCCATGCCGACCACGGCTGGCTCAAGAGCTTTCACAGTTTCTCGTTTGCCGAATATTTTGACCCGCAGCACATGGGCTGGGGCAATCTGCGCGTGATCAACGAAGACCGCATCGCCCCGGGTACCGGTTTTGGCACGCACGGCCACCGCGACATGGAGATCATCAGCTACGTGCTCTCGGGCAATCTGGCGCACCAGGACAGCATGGGCAACGTCAAGGGCATTCCGCCCGGCGATGTGCAGCGCATGAGCGCGGGCAGCGGCGTGCGCCACAGCGAGTTCAACCACGCCAAAGGCGAGCAGACGCATTTCCTGCAGATCTGGATCGAACCGAATGTGCGCGGCATTGCGCCGAGCTACGAGCAGAAAACCGTGCCCGAGTCGGCCAAGCGCGGCCAGCTGGCGCTGGTGGCCGCCCCCGAGCCGGGCGAGCACACCGTCAAGATCCACGCCGATGCGCGCATGTACGCCGGTCTGTTCGACGGCGCCGAGCAGGCCACCTTGACCCTGGACCCGCAGCGCAAGGCCTATGTGTTCGTCGTGCGAGGCAGCCTGCAGGCCAACGGCCAGGCTTTGAACGCAGGCGATGCCGCACTGCTGCAGGCCGAGCCTCGCCTGACGCTGGACCAGGCCCGCGACGCCGAAGTGCTAGTATTCGACCTGGCCCCCTGATTTTCTTCACCCTTTTGCTCAACCAAGGAGTTTTCTCATGGCAAAGACCGTTGTTGTTTACCACTCTGGCTACGGCCACACCCAGTTCATCGCCCAGTCTGTGGCCAAAGGCGCCAACGCCCAATTGGTGGCCATTGACGCCGACGGCAATGTGAGCGAGTCCGACTGGGCCGCACTGGACGCCGCCGACGCCATCGTCTTCGGCTCGCCCACCTACATGGGCAACGTCAGCTGGCAGTTCAAGAAATTCGCTGACGCTTCCTCCAAGCGCTGGTTCACCCGCGCCTGGCAGGACAAGCTGTTTGCCGGCTTCTCGGTCAGCGCCAGCCTCAACGGCGACAAGGGCATGACCCTGGCGTATCTGAACACATTGGCCGCTCAGCATGGTGGTCTGTGGATCAGTCTGGGCATGGCTCCGGCCAACTCCAGCGCCGCTACCCGCAATGACGTCAACAACCTCGGCGGCTCGGTCGGTCTGCTGGTGCAGGCGCCTTCGGATGCCGGTGCTGACAAGATCCCGCAAGGCGATGTGGACACGGCCGTGAAGTTCGGCGAGCGCGTGGCGGCTGTGGCGGCCAAGACCCGCGGCTGATCCGGTTTTGTGGGAGTCTGCCCCTTCGGCCGAGTGCTAACACAACAGGCCCATCGCCATTCACGCACAGGGGGCGCTCCCACAAACCGCAGATGCCTCCTCGGGTAGCATGCGTGCATGAAAATCATCTCCATGCTGCCCTGGGCCGATTGGCTGGCCCTGCTGGGCTTTTTCAGTCTGTGGGTCGGCTATGCCTGGTTTTCCAAAACCGGCAGTCAGCGTCAGCAGACCCTGCTGGCCAGCACCAACCGCCTGCGCCACCAGTGGATGCTGCAGGCCACCGCCCGTGATCCGCGCATGCTCGACGGCCTGATCACGCAGAACCTTTCGACCACACCTTCGTTTTTTTCATCGACCAGCATCATCATCATCGGTGGTCTGTTTGCCCTGCTGGGCACCACCGACAAGGCGGCCGAGCTGGTGCGTGAAATTCCCTTTGCCCAGCAAACCCCGCTGCTGGTGTTCGAATTCAAGGTGCTGGTGCTGATCGGTATTTTTGTCTATGCCTTTTTCCGGTTTTCGTGGTCGATGCGGCAATACACCTTTGTGGCCCTGCTGATCGGGGCCATGCCACCGCCTGAAACCTTTGCCTCGGGCCAGAACGACCGCGAGGCCATGGCCGAGCGGGCAGGGCATCTGGTAGGGGCGGCTGCCGACACCTTCAATGACGGTTTGAGGGCGTACTACTTCTCCTTTGCGGCCATGGCCTGGTTTTTTTCACCGCTGGCGCTGGTCTTGGCCACGGCACTGGTGGTCCTGATTCTTTACAGCCGAGAATTTCGCTCTGAGGTGCTGCATGTCCTGAGGGACTGAGGGGCGGCGGCCTAAAATGCCTGCCATGTTTGTCCATCTGCGCCTTCACACCGAGTTTTCCATCGTCGACGCCACCTGCCGCATCGACGATGTCGTCAAGAGGGCAGCCAAAGACGGACAGCCGGCCCTGGCCATCACCGACCTGAACAACCTGTTTGGTGGTGTCAAGTTCTACAAGGAAGGTCGCGGAAAAGGGGTCAAACCCATCCTGGGTGCGGAAGTTCAGCTCGAAGGCCTGGCGGGCGATCTGGCCCAAATTTCTCGCGTCATCCTGCTGGTGCAAAGCAAGCAGGGCTACCTCAATCTGTGTGAATTGCTGGCCCGCGGCTGGACAAAAAATGTCGTCAAGGCGCAATCGGTCATTAAGCTGGAATGGTTGCAGGAGCTTTCGCAGGGACTGATCCTGTTGTCGGGTGCGCAGGCCGGCCCGGTGGGGCAGGCGCTGGTCCAAGGTGATGCCGACAAGGCCGCCGATCTGGCGCTGCAACTGGCCTCGGTTTTTCCGCACCGCTTTTACCTGGAGCTGCAACGTGCCGGCCGCCCCGAAGACGAGCCTCATGTGCAGGCCGCGGTGCAGCTGGCCGCCCGCCTGCACCTGCCAGTGGTGGCCACGCACCCGGTGCAGTTTCTGGCTGCGGATGACTACGAAGCCCACGAGGCCCGTGTCTGCATTGCCGAAGGCGAAATCCTGGCCAACCCGCGTCGCGTGCGCCGTTTCACGCGCGAGCAGTATTTCAAGTCGGCAGCTGAAATGCAGGCCCTGTTTGCCGACGTGCCCAGCGCATTGGCCAACACGCTGGAGATCGCCAAGCGCTGCAGCCTCACGCTGGTGCTGGGCAAGCCGCAGTTGCCCAACTTCCCGATCCCGCCGGTCAACGGCGAGATCCTGTCGGTGGAGGACTATTTCCGCCACGTCTCGCACGAGGGCCTGAAAGAGCGACTGCTCCACCTCTACCCCCATGAGGCCGAGCGCGAGCAGCAGCGCCCGCGCTATGTGGAGCGTCTGGAATTCGAGCTCAGCACCATCCTCAAGATGGGCTTCCAGATCGGAAGAGCACACGTCTGAACTCCAGTCACA
>CAXRGK010000246.1:0-2669 GCA_964230145.1 Burkholderiaceae bacterium
AACCTCGACAAGGCGCGCCGCCTGCTGTGGCCGATCAAACAGAAATACGGCAACGCCATTTCGTGGGCGGATCTGTTCATCCTGGCAGGCAATGTGGCCATGGAAACCATGGGCTTCAAGACCTTCGGGTTTGGCGGTGGCCGCGCCGACATCTGGGCGCCCGAAGAAGACATCTACTGGGGCGCTGAAAAAGAGTGGTTGGCCACCAGCGACAAGCCCGACAGCCGTTACAGCGGCGAACGCGAGCTGGAAAACCCGCTGGCCGCCGTGCAGATGGGCCTGATCTACGTGAACCCGCAAGGCCCGGACGGCAACCCCGACCCGGTGCTCTCCGGCAAGGACGTGCGCGAAACCTTTGCCCGCATGGCGATGAACGACTACGAGACCGTCGCGCTGGTGGCTGGCGGCCACACCTTCGGCAAGATGCACGGTGCCGGCGACCCGGCCAAAGTCGGCCCCGAGCCCGAAGCCGCACCGCTGGAAGAAATGGGCCTGGGCTGGATCAACAGCCATGGTAGCGGCAAAGGTGGTGACACGACCACCAGCGGCTTCGAAGGCGCCTGGAAACCCAACCCCACCACCTGGGACATGGGCTACCTGAAAGTACTGTTCAAGTACGAATGGGAACAGGTCAGGAGCCCGGCCGGCGCCATCCAGTGGCAGGCCAAGAACGTGGCGCCCGAGGACATGATTCCCGATGCCCACGACCGGTCGAAAAAACACCCGCCGCAGATGACGACGGCCGATCTCTCGCTGCGCTTTGACCCGGCCTACGAAAAAATCGCCCGCCATTTCCTCAACCATCCTGAGGAATTTGCCGATGCCTACGCCCGCGCCTGGTTCAAGCTGACCCACCGCGATATGGGCCCCAAAGTGCGCTACCTCGGCCCCGAGGTGCCGGCCGAAGACCTGATCTGGCAGGACCCGCTGCCCCCGGTGAAGCACCCGCTGATCGACGGCAAAGACGCTGCCGTGCTCAAGGCGCAGGTGATGGCATCCGGTCTGACGGTGAGCGAGCTGGTGTCTACCGCCTGGGCCTCGGCCTCCACCTTCCGCGGCAGCGACATGCGCGGCGGTGCCAATGGCGCGCGCATCCGGCTGGCACCGCAAAAGGACTGGGAAGTCAACCAGCCTGCCCAGCTGGAGAAAGTGCTGGCCACGCTCGAACGCATCCAGCAGGCCTTCAACACGGCGCAAACCGGCGGCAAGCAGGTCTCGCTGGCCGACCTGATCGTCCTGGCCGGCAACGCCGGCGTGGAAGCTGCGGCCCGCGCCGCCGGCCACACCATCGAAGTGCCGTTCCACCCGGGCCGCACCGATGCCACGCCCGAGCAGACCGATGCCGAATCGTTTGCCGTGCTCGAACCCGTGGCCGACGGTTTCCGCAACTGGCGCCGGCAGGCCGTGCGGGTCTCGCCCGAGGAAATGCTGGTGGACAAGGCGCAGCTGCTCACCCTGTCGGCCCCCGAGATGGCGGTGCTGGTCGGGGGCCTGCGTGTGCTCGGGGCCAACCACGGCGGCACTGCGCATGGCGTGTTCACCCAACGCCCGGGTCAACTCACGAACGATTTCTTCGTCAACCTGGTCGACATGGCCACCGTCTGGAGGCCCATTGGCGACAACGCCTACGAAGGCCGTGACCGCAAGAGCGGTGCCGTGAAGTGGACGGCCACGCGCGTGGATCTGGTGTTTGGTTCCAACTCGCAGCTGCGCGCGATCGCCGAGGTGTATGCGCAGAACGACAACGCCGCCAAGTTCGTACGCGATTTCGTGGCCGCCTGGACCAAGGTGATGCACCTGGACCGCTTTGACCTGAAGTGAGTTTGCGCCTTGCCAGGCACGGGCCTCTGCGGCTTGCCGCAGAGGCTTTTTTTACAATACACGGATGCAAGCCTTGAACTACACCCGCGCTGCCGCGCTGCCCGAGACCCTGAAACAACGCATCGTCATCCTCGACGGGGCCATGGGCACCATGATCCAGCGCTTTCGGCTGACCGAGGCCGACTACCGTGGTGAGCGTTTCAAGGACTTTCCCAAGGACGTGAAGGGCAACAACGAACTGCTGAGCCTGACGCGCCCCGATGTGATCCAGGACATCCACGAAGGCTACCTCGCCGCAGGGGCCGACCTGATCGAGACCAACACCTTCGGTGCGACCACGGTGGCGCAGGAAGACTACGGCATGGCCGACCTGGCGCGCGAGATGAACCTCGCGTCTGCTCGACTGGCCCGGGCTGCCTGCGACAAATTCTCCACGCCCGACAAGCCGCGCTACGCCGCTGGCGCCCTTGGCCCCACCCCAAAGACCGCCAGCATCAGCCCCGATGTGAACGACCCGGGTGCCCGCAACATCACCTTCGAGGAACTGCGCCACGCTTATTACGAGCAGGTCGAGGCCCTGGTCGAAGGCGGCGTGGACGTGCTGCTGGTCGAAACGATTTTCGACACGCTCAATGCCAAGGCGGCGCTGTTTGCCATCGACGAGTATTTTGAAAAGAGCGGCGAGCGCCTGCCCCTGATCATCAGCGGCACCGTCACCGACGCTTCGGGCCGCATCCTGAGCGGCCAGACCGTCACCGCCTTCTGGCACAGCGTGCGCCACGCGCGCCCGCTGGCCATTGGTCTGAACTGCGCGCTGGGCGCCGCGCTCATGCGCCCCTATGTGCAGG
>CAXRGK010000247.1:0-10182 GCA_964230145.1 Burkholderiaceae bacterium
ACCGCATCAATGAACCAGAAGCCGGCGTTGTGGCGGGTGTCTTCGTATTCCGGGCCTGGATTGCCCAGGCCGACAAACAGTTTGATCATGGAACGGGATTATCGGATGTGCATTTGTGATCCGGAAACAAAAAAGCCCGCAGGTCTTGCGACGCTGCGGGCCCTTGGGACAGAGCGCAGGAATTACTTCTTGCCCTTGCCCTTGGCCGGAGCTTCTGCGGGGGCAGCAGCCGGGGCCACGATTTCTTCCTCAACCGGAACGGTCACGGAGACCAGCACCGGGTTCGGCTTGCCATGGGTGACGGCTTTCACGCCCTTGGGCAGCTGGATGTCGTCCAGGTGCAGGGACTTGCCGCTCTCCAGCTTGGACAGGTCCACGGCGATGAACTCGGGCAGGTCTGCAGGCAGGCAGTTCACTTCGAGTTCGTTCACGACGTGGTTGATCAGGCATTTGTCGCCCTTCACGGCGGGAGAGTTCTCTTCGCCGGAGTAGTGCAGCGGCACCTTCATGTGCAGCATGGTGTTGGCTTCCACGCGCTGGAAGTCGATGTGCAGCACCAGTTGCTTGAAGGGGTGCATCTGGTAGTCACGCAGCAGGACCTTGCTGGTCTGGCCGTTGAGTTCCATGTCCAGGATGCTGGCGTGGAAAGCTTCTTTTTTAAGGGCGTGCCACAGGGCGTTGTGGTCCAGTTCGATCAGCTTGGGTTCACCGGAACCACCGTACACGATGCCAGGCGTCTTGCCCGAATTGCGCAGACGGCGGCTCGCACCCGTACCCTGCTTGGAGCGCTCAAAAGCGACGAATTTCATAACATTCTCCTGATGGGACCGACCGCGACCAGTGCAGTCCCTGTTCAACAAAAAGCCTGCCAGTCAGCTGACGGCAGGCTGCGTGCGCCTGATGGCCCAGATCAGTTCTGGTCCGAGAACAGGCTCATCACCGACTCGCCCTTGGCGATGCGCTGGATGGTTTCAGCCACCAGCGGACCCACGGAGAGTTGGCGAATTTTTTTGCAGGCGGCCGCATTGGCCGACAGCGGAATGGTGTTGGTCACGACCACTTCGTCCAGAGCGGTACCCTGAGCGATGCGTTCGATGGCCGGGCCCGAGAAGATCGGGTGCGTGCAATAGGCGTAGACGTTTTTGGCACCGCGGTCCTTGAGCACCTCGGCGGCTTTGACCAGGGTGCCAGCGGTGTCGATCATGTCGTCCATGATCACGCAGTTGCGGCCGTCGATGTCGCCGATCACATGCATCACTTCAGACACATTGGCCTTGGGGCGGCGCTTGTCGATGATGGCCAGGTCGCAGCCGAGTTGCTTGGCCAGCGCGCGGGCACGCACCACACCGCCCACATCGGGCGAGACCACGATCAGGTCTTCGTAGTTCTTCTGGCGCAGGTCACCCAGCAGCACGGGCGAGGCATAGATGTTGTCAACCGGGATGTCGAAGAAACCCTGGATCTGATCGGCGTGCAGGTCCATGGTGAGTACGCGGCCCACGCCCACAGCCTGGAGCATGTTCGCCACCACCTTGGCCGAAATGGGCACACGGGTGGAACGCGGACGGCGGTCCTGGCGGGCATAACCGAAGTAGGGGATGACGGCCGTGATGCGCTCGGCCGATGCGCGCTTGAGCGCGTCGACCATGATGAGCAGTTCCATCAGGTTTTCGTTGGTCGGCGCACAGGTCGACTGGATCACGAAAACATCGCGGGCACGGACGTTTTGCTTGAGCTCGACCGTGACTTCGCCGTCAGAAAAGCGGCCGACATCGACAGCGCCCAGTTCGGTGCCCAGGTTGCGGGCGATTTCGGCAGCCAGTGCGGGGTTGGCGTTGCCGGTGAACAGCATGAAATCGGGCTTGGAAGAAGAAGTCGGCTGCATGAGCATCCCAGCGATCAGCAAAACAGGGCCTAGACGGTATGTGTCATTTGGCAGGGGAGGAAGGACTCGAACCCTCGCATGCCGGAATCAAAATCCGGTGCCTTAACCAACTTGGCGACTCCCCTACACAGGTTGACTGTCTTGCGACAGCCCACCGATCAATTGTCGCTGGCTGCCCATCCCTGCAAGGGATGAACCTCCAAATTGCTGCATTCGCGAACGATCCAGTGGTCAGGCGCCTGGATCGCTGCGTTTCCTTGGGTGCAGTGTGCAAACACCGCGCTGCCGGAGCCCGTCATTCTAGCCTGAAGTCCGTGCGCTTCGAGCAGCTCGAGCGCTTTGGATACTTCGGGGCAAAGCATGTTTGCCACGGGCTGCAGGTCGTTGTGGCCAAAGCCGTAAGGATCTGCAGCAAAGACAGCGATTGTAGCAGGTTTTGTAGACCGCTCGAGCAGGGGGTGACGAAAAATGCTGGCCGTCTCCACGCCGGCGGGTGGTTTGATCACGCAAAAGCGTGCTGCAGGCAGATCGATGGGGGTGATTTGCTCACCCACGCCTTCGACCCAGGCATTGCGCCCACGCAGGAAGAACGGCACATCGGCACCGAGTTGCAAGCCCAGCTCTTGCAGGCGATGCAAGGGCAGGTTCAGGCCCCACAGGCGATTGAGGGCCAGCAGCGTGGTGGCGGCATCGGACGAGCCCCCGCCCATCCCGGCCTGGGCCGGAATGCGTTTGTCAATGCTGATATCGGCACCTTGCGTGGTGCCTGTGGCTTTTTGCAGCAAAGCGGCCGCGCGGGTGATCAGGTCATCTGCGGGCAGGGCGGCTGTCAGGTCATGGCGTCGAATCTGGCTGTCTGCGCGCAACTCGAAGTGCAGCGTGTCGCACCAGTCGATCAGCATGAATACCGATTGCAGCAAGTGGTAGCCGTCTGCACGGCGCCCCGTCACGTGCAGGAACAAATTGAGCTTGGCCGGGGCCGGAACGTCGAACAAGGCTTTCATGCGGAAATGATTGGCAAGCGATGAGGTCAGATTCACTGATCGAGCACGATGCGCAGCAGGGCGGGCGGTGCCGGTTGCAAACGCCTGGCCGCGATGCGGCCCTGCTCCAGTGCACTCAGGTCAGCCTCCCAGCCCGCATGCGATAAAGGCCGTCCTTCAATCCAGTCAAACAAGGCCTGAACAGGCAATGGGGTCTGCACCAGCTGTTGAGCCAGCTGTTCCACACTCTGCTCGGTCCAACGCTCGGTGCCTCGCTCCAGCGTGGCTTGCCGTGGATTCCAGCTGAGCCGAGCCAGGATGCCGCCGATGGGATTGAACAGCGTCAGATCGCCTGCTTGCGGAGTACCTTGCAATTCGAAGGATGCCTGCAAATTCTGCGGGGGCTCGCTTTGGACCAGCAAGCCGATGCGTCCGGACCAGAACCGTGCCGGGCGTTCACGCGGCGGCGAAGCGCAGGCGCCCAGCAACAGGCCCAGCAGCGCAACCGCCATGCGGCGATTCATGGCTTGAAGCCCAGACGCTTCATGGTTTCAATCAGCGTCTCGTTGTCTGCCTTGAGCAACAGCCCTTCGCGCCAGATGCTCGCGGCCTCGCTTCGGCGGTCCAGCGACCACAGCACCTCTCCCAGGTGAGCTGCGATCTCGGCATCCGGCCTGGCCTGATAGGCTGCACGCAGGACACGCAAGGCCTCGTCCCGGCGTCCCATGCGAAACGCCACCCAGCCCAAACTGTCCTGAATAAAAGGGTCCTGTGGGGCCAACTCGACCGCTTTGAGGATCAGTGCATGTGCCTCATCGAGCCGGATGCCCCGATCTGCCAGGGAGTAGCCCAGGGCGTTGTAGGCATGGGCGTCCTGTGGGCGCAGGCGCATCAGCTTGCGCAGCACGGCCTCCATCTCGTCGAAGCGCCGCAGTTTTTCAAGCACCAGGGACTGTTCGGTGAGCAAATCGGGGTCGTCGGAAGCCTGCGCCAATGCCTGTTCAAGGGTGGTGTAGGCCTGCTGGGCCTGCTGGTGTTCCCGCAGCCAGCGCGACAAGGCCAGCAGCTTGCGCCGGGCCTGTTCGGCTGACACAGGCTGCGCCTGCGTCAGTACCAGGCGAGCTTCTTCCAGACGGCCTTGCTGCTCCAGCAGCTCGGCGCGGCGAATCGCCAGGCGCACCGGGTCCGCGCTGGCGGGGATCTGGTTAAGCCATTGACCGGCCTGTTCCAGTTCACCGCGTTGCTGCGCCAGCTGCGACAGAACCATCAAGGCTTCTGTCAGCCCGGCCTGTTGTTCCGCATCGGTGCCATCTTTGGCCAGTGCGACATGGCGTGTGAGGCTTTGTTGTGCCTGAGGGGCCTGGCCAAGATCGACCTGCAGCAGGCCCAGCAGCAGCCACCCGGGCGCAAAGGCTGGATGCTGCAGCGTCAGCTGCTGGAGCTGGGCCAGAGCTTCCTTGGGGGCCTGCAGGGCCCCCAGGCTGCGGGCATACCCCCGGCGCAGGTCCGGCGAAACCGGGCCCTGCATCGCTTCATCCAGCATCTGCCGGATCTCGCTGGAGCCCGTGGGCAAAAGGCTCAACCCCAGGATGAGCGGACCCTGAGCCTGTGAATCACTGGCATGGCCCTTGAGGGCGGCCTCAATGGCGGCAGGCAGTTGCTGTGCATCGCGATGCATGCGTCCGATGGTGGTCCAGGACGTGGCCTGCAGGTTTTTTTGTTCCAGGCTGCGTCCCAGGGCCTTCTCGACCACTTTGGCAGCCAGGGCCTTGTCGGTGACACGGGCAAACACCCGGGGGATGGAGATGATGGCACCCTGTCTTTCGCTGGCTGGCAATTCGTCCAGCGAAATGGCCAACGCCTGGCCGGCTTCTTCGACCCGGTTGAGGGCCAGCAGGATCTGGAGGATGTAGCGGTTGGGCTCGGGTGCGCCGGGGATCTCGCGTTTCCAGGTTTGTGCAGCCTGCAAGGCCGCATCGCCCGAGCGCGCCTGCAGGGCAATGTCCACGGCACGCTGGAAGAGCGCAGGATCGCGTGTCTTGCGGGCGGCATCCAGGACCAATGAAAAGCCCGCACCCACTGAGCCTTGTCGCACCTGAAGCTCGCCCAGCAGCAGCTGGTAGAACATCACGGCATCCAGCGCGGAATTGGCAGGAGGGGTATCGGGCGCAGCCGACGGCTGTGCAGCCCGGACTTCACCTGTCAGCAGGCAGAAGAGCAAAACAGCGAAGCGCAACCGGGATTTCATGCGGGGATGATAATCCAGCGTCCCTGGCCCTTCGGGTGTCCGGGCCAACCTGTGTCCTGCATCGTTTTCCATGCCCGAACTGCCCGAAGTTGAAGTCACCCGCCTGAGCTTTGCCGAGCGCATTGCCGGTGCGCGCATTGAGGCATTGCGCATGGGCAAGCCGCTGCGCTGGCCTCTGGGGGTGGATGCGCAAGCCGTATGCGGACAGCATGTGCGTGCCGTACGCCGTCGCGGCAAGTACCTCTTGCTGGACCTCGATGACGGGCTCTTGCTGCTGCATTTGGGCATGTCAGGCAGCCTGAACTTTGCACCCCAGCAGCCGCCAGCGGGGGCGCATGACCACATGGACCTGGTGACCGACCGCGGCACTTTGCGCCTGCACGATCCGCGACGCTTTGGCGCCGTGGTCTGGGCGCCGTCCGAAGACTCCCCACAGGCCCGCAAGCTGCTTGGGCACCTGGGCGTGGAGCCGCTGAACGGTGGTTTTGATGCGATGGCCTTCCACGCGGCCCTGCGCAAGCGTTCGGCACCGGTCAAGCAGGTGCTGCTGGCCGGTGACATCGTCGTCGGGGTCGGCAACATTTATGCGTCCGAAGCCTTGTTCCTGGCAGGCATTCGTCCGACGCTGGCGGCCAGCAAGATTTCGCGCCCCCGCGCCCTGCGCCTGCATGCGGCCATCATCGATGTGCTCTCGCGTGCGGTTCGGCAGGGCGGCAGCAGCCTGCGCGACTTCGTCAGCGCCGAGGGCAAGACCGGTTATTTCCAGCTCGAAGCGGCCGTGTACGGCCGTGCCGGCCAGCCGTGCCGCGTGTGCACCACGCCCATCCGTTCCATGGTGCAAGGCCAGCGCACCACTTTTTATTGCCCCACATGCCAGAAGAACTGAAATTGCCAGCAGGCTTTGCACGCCGCATGGTTGACTGGCAGCGCTGCCAGGGCCGCCAGCACCTGCCCTGGCAGCACACGCGCGATCCCTACCGCGTGTGGCTGTCCGAAATCATGCTGCAGCAGACCCAGGTCAGCACCGTGCTGGATTACTACCCACGCTTTTTGCAGCGCTTTCCGGACGTGGCCAGCCTCGCGGCTGCTGCGCAGGACGATGTGCTGGCGCTGTGGAGCGGCCTGGGCTACTACAGCCGCGCACGCCACCTCCACCGCTGCGCGCAGGACGTGGTCGAGCGGTTTGGCGGAACGTTCCCCCAGTCGGCCGAACAGCTGATGACTCTGCCGGGCATCGGTCGATCGACCGCTGCGGCCATTGCGGCCTTTTGCTTCGATGAACGGGTGTCCATTCTGGACGGCAATGTCAAACGGGTGCTCAGCCGTGTGCTGGGCTACGACGCCGACCTGGCGGTGGCGAGTCACGAGCGCGCACTCTGGGCCTTGGCAGAGCGCCTGTTGCCCCGACAGCCGGTAGACATGCCCGCCTACACCCAGTCACTCATGGACGTGGGGGCCACGCTGTGCCAGCCACGCAAGGTACAGTGCGAAGTCTGTCCCGTGCATGACCTGTGCGTGGCCCGGGCCGAGGGCCAGCCTCTGGCTTACCCGGTGAAGAGCCGCAAACTCAAGCGCAGCAGTGCCACCTTGTGGGTGCTCTGGGCAGTCAATGCGCAGGGCCAGGTCTGGCTGCACAAACGCCCGGCCCGCGGCATCTGGGCGGGGTTGTTCAGCCTGCCCGTGTTTGATGACGAGGCCTCCCTGCTGCAAGCTTGCCCGCATGGTCGGACCACTCGGTACATCGAGCCCTGGAAACATGTGCTCACCCACCGTGACCTGTACCTGCATCCGGTGTGCATGGCGGTCGAATCAGAGCAGCCACCGAAATGCGAAGGGCAGTGGGTCCATGCAAGGGATTGGCCGCAGCTGGGCTTGCCTGCACCCATCCGCAGCCTGCTCGAGGGGCGCAGCGGCTGACCTTCAGAAAATCAGGCGCTCAGTGCAGACAGCCCGTGGCGCTGGCGTGCACGCTGACAGGCATCGCTGCCTTCTTCAAATTCGCGGCAGGGCGAGGGACGCCATTCATAGATACCGCAGGTGGCTTTCTCGCCGATCCTGCCGTAGAGTGCGGCGCAGCGTGGTGGGCTGTGGTCGGTGCCGCGCATGCGGCAGGTGCTGTCAGTGATCGGGGCGGCGAGTCCTGCGGGCACCGCGCCGCCGCCCTCCTCGAATTCGAATACCGAGAAGTCCACCCGGAAGCTCGCACAGCAGGCGCCGCAGGTGGTGCACTGGCTCATGTCAGCGATGTGGATCAGCCGTTCACACGACCCAGCAGGAGGAACTCCATGAGCGCTTTTTGCACATGCATGCGGTTCTCCGCTTCGTCCCAGACCACGGACTGAGGGCCGTCAATGACCTCTGCAGTCACTTCCTCCCCGCGGTGGGCGGGCAGGCAGTGCATGAACAGGGCGTCCGGTGTGGCCACTTTCATCATGGCTTCGTCCACGCACCAGTCGGCAAAGGCTTTCTTGCGGGCTTCGTTTTCCGCCTCGTAGCCCATGCTCGTCCACACATCCGTGGTGACAAGGTCGGCGCCGCGGCACGCTTCCAGCGGATCGTTGAATACTTTGTAGTGGCTGGCATCTTTGAGGCCAGCCACCTCGGCATTGACTTCGTAGCCGCTGGGGGTGCTCACATGCACAGTGAAGTCCAGCAGCTCGGCCGCCTGCAGCCAGGTGTTGGCCATGTTGTTGCCGTCGCCCACCCAGGCCACCACCTTGCCCTGGATCGAGCCGCGGTGTTCGATGAAGGTGAAGATGTCGGCCATGATCTGGCAGGGGTGGAATTCGTTGGTCAGGCCATTGATGACCGGCACGCGCGAGTACTGCGCGAATTTCTCGATCTTGTCCTGACCGAAGGTGCGGATCATCACGAGGTCCACCATGCGGCTGATGACGCGTGCGCTGTCTTCAATCGGCTCGGCTCGGCCGAGCTGGCTGTCGCCCGTGGTCAGGTGCACCACCGAGCCGCCGAGCTGGTACATGCCCGCCTCGAAGCTCACGCGGGTACGGGTGCTGGCCTTCTCGAAAATCATGGCCAGCGTGCGGTCGGCCAACGGGTGGTACTTTTCGTAAGCCTTGAACTTGCGTTTGATCTCGGCCGCACGTGCGAACAGGTGCGCATATTCGTCGGCGGTGCAGTCCGTGAACTGGAGGTAGTGGCGGATGCTCATGCTTGCTCGGCGAGGAAGGTTTTGATCAGGGGCACCAGAATGGCCATGACCTCATCGGCTTCGGCCTCGGTCATGATCAGCGGCGGCAGCAGGCGCACCACGCTGTCGGCGGTGACGCTGATCAGCAGACCCGCGTCGAGCGCGCGTTGCATCAACACACCACAGGGCCGGTCGAGTTCGATGCCGATCATCAGGCCCTGGCCACGGATTTCCTTGAAGCCCTGCACGCCAGCCAGTGCCTGGCCGATGCCATCGGTCAGGCGTTGGCCGATGCGGGTGGCGTTCTCCAGCAGGCCATCCTTTTCCATGATGCGGATGGTTTCTACGCCGGCACGCATGGCCAGCGGGTTGCCGCCAAAGGTGCCACCGTGGTTACCAGGCTGGAAGATGCTTGCAGCCTTGGGGCCGGCGACTACAGCGCCAATCGGCACACCCGAGCCGAGGCCCTTGGCCAGCGGCATCACATCGGGCACGATGCCGGCCCACTGGTGGGCGAACCACTTGCCGGTGCGGCCCATGCCGCACTGCACTTCGTCGATCATCAGCAGCCAGTCTTTTTCATCGCACAGGGCGCGCACCTGCTGGAGGTAGTCGGCCCGCATCGGGTTGATGCCACCTTCGCCCTGGATGGTTTCGAAGAACACGGCCACCACGTTGGGATCGTTGGCGGTAGCGGCTTTCAAGGCCTCGATGTCGTTGACCGGCACGCGGATGAAGCCTTCGACCAGGGGCTCGAAGCCTTTCTGGATCTTGGCGTTGCCCGTGGCGCTCAGGGTGGCGATCGAGCGGCCATGGAAGGCCTTCTCGTAGACCACGATCTTGGGCAGGGCGATGCCTTTGTCATGGCCGTATTTGCGGGCCAGCTTGATGGCGGCCTCGTTGGCTTCCAGCCCCGAGTTGCAGAAGAACACATTGGTCATCCCCGACAGTTCCACCAGCTTGGCGGCCAGCCTCTCCTGGTTGGGAATGTGGTAGTAGTTGCAGCTGTGGATGATCTTGCTGACCTGATCCTGCAGTGCGGGTGCGAATTCGGGGTGGTTATGGCCCAGGGTGTTCACGGCAATGCCGGCCAGCGCATCGAGGTACTGCTTGCCATTGACGTCCCAGACGCGGCAGCCCTGACCACGTTCCAGCGCGATCGGCAGGCGCCCGTAAGTGTTCATGGTGTGCGGCGAAGCGGCTTCAATGAAAGCGGTCATGCGTGAACTCCGTTGCAAATAAAAAGCGGCCCAACGAGAGGGGCCGTTGAACTGTGATTTTAGGGGTATTCCACGACCTGTCGCGACACGGCCGCGCCTGTGCGTGGCTGTCCGAATTTCACGGGACAGGTAAGGGCTTCTGGCGGCTTGAAGTCTTATATAAGATAAAATACTGGGGAAAACCAGCGGACGGCGATCCCGGACTCTGGCATCCCTTTCTACTGCCTCTATCCGATGGTTTCCAACAACGCCAAAGAAGTCTTCATCCAGGGCATCACCCAGGATGGCAGAACGTTTCGCCCCAGCGACTGGGCCGAGTGTCTGGCGGGTGTCATGAGCCAATTCCGTCCGGGTGGGGCCTGTCCTGGCAGCCATCTGAGCTATTCGCCATGGTGCATTCCGACAACCATGGGCAACACCAAGTGTGTGGTGGTCAACCGTGAGTTGGAAGAGTACGAGCCGATGGCCTGGAACTTCGTGATGAACTTTGCCAGGGACAACAACCTTCAGGTCGTCGAGGCCTGTCTGTTGCCCGATCCGCCACCGGCCAACTAAGCCTTGCATAAACCGCCTTCGGGCGGTTTTTTTGTGGGTCGCCCTGCCTTCCCCCACTCTCTGCGAGGTTTTAAGGGTCTGGATGTGCAGAGAGGCAGGCAGCGCGGTGGGCGGTAGCCGGGGCGACAATGTCTGCGTAC
>CAXRGK010000248.1:0-22564 GCA_964230145.1 Burkholderiaceae bacterium
CCCTGGGGCATGGTGGTGGCCGGCGTGGGGGGCACCGGCGTGATCACCATCGGCCAGCTGCTGGGCATGGCCGCGCACCTGGAAGGCAAGGGCATCGTCACGCAGGATGCGGCAGGTCTGGCCCAAAAAGGCGGTGCCACCTGGAGCCATGTGATCGTCGCCAACACGCAGGCCGACATCCGCACCACGCGGGTGGGCATGGCCACCGCCGACCTGATCTTTGGCTGCGACCCGATCGTGAGCGCCGGCAAGGAAACCCTGCTGCGCATGCGCGAAGGCCGCACCCATGTGGCGCTCAACAGCCACAGCACGCCCACCGCCGCCTTCGTGAAGAACGGCAACTGGCAGAACCCCACCGAGCAATGCGTGGCCGAGATCGCTCAGCAGGTGGGTGAGGCAGGTGTCAGCACCTTTGATGCCGACCGCATGGCCAAGCAGCTGATGGGCGACACGATTTACGTGAACCCGATGATCCTGGGCTACGCCTGGCAAAAAGGCTGGGTGCCGCTGTCACGCGAATCCCTGCTGCGCGCCATGGAACTCAACGAAGTGGCCGTGGCCAACAACCAGCTGGCTTTTGAATGGGGTCGCCACGCTGCACACCACCCTGCCAAGGTGCTGGCCGTGCTGCAACCGGCGCAGGTCATCGAATTCAAGAAGCGCGAAACGCTCGATGAGCTGATTGTCAGACGCGTGACCTACCTGACGGATTACCAGAACGCCGCCTATGCCCAGCGTTACAGCGCTTTCGTGGCGCGTGTGAGGCAGGCCGAAGCCCCACTGGGCAAAACCGTACTCACCGAGTCCGTGGCGAAGTCACTGTTCAAGCTCATGGCCTACAAGGACGAGTACGAAGTGGCGCGTCTGCACACGCAGACCGGCTTCATGGAGCGCATTGCCCAGCAGTTCGAAGGTGACTTCAAGGTCCACTACCACCTGGCCCCGCCGCTGCTGGCCAAACGCAACGACAAGGGCCAGCTGGTCAAGGAAAAATTCAGTCCCGGCATGCTGACAGTTTTCAAACTGTTGGCCGCACTCAAGGGTCTGCGCGGCACCGCGCTGGATGTGTTTGGTTACACCGAAGAACGCCGCACCGAACGCGCCCTGATCGGTGAATACATGCTCATGGTGGAAAGCCTGCTGGCGTCACTGAATGCCGAGAGCCACGCCAAGGCTGTCGAAGTGGCGCGCGTGCCTGAAACCATCAAGGGCTTCGGGCATGTGAAGGAACGCAACCTGCAAGCGGCGCGCCTGCAGTGGAAGCAACTGCTGGGCGAAAACTGAAAAGCTTCGCGAGCTCCTGCTCGCGAATAGGTGTTCGAATCAGCGCGTCTCAGGCAGCTCGATCTTGACTTCCAGCACCTCCAGGTTGTCCTGGCGCTCCAGGTTCACCTTGATGTCGTTTGGATTGATCTTGATGTACTTGCTGATCACAGCCACCAGCTCGCGCTGCAGGTCGGGCAGGTAATCGGGTTCGGCAGCGTTGCGGCCGCTGCGCTCGTGCGCCAGGATGATCTGCAGGCGTTCCTTGGCAACACTGGCTGTCTTTTTCTTTTCGCCCAGCAGGAAGGACAGGAAAGACATGGTCACTTGCTCCCGAACAGGCGCTTGAAGAAACCGGGCTTCTCGGCCTCGGTGAAGCGCATGGGCTTGTCCTCGCCCAGGAAGCGGTCGATCACGTCCTTGTATGCCTCGGCCACATCGGTGCCTTCCATGTTGATGGCCGGTGTACCCTGGTTGGACGCCTGGAGCACGTTTTCACTTTCGGGAATCACACCAATCAGCTTGATGCGCAGGATGTCCTGGATGTCCTGCAACGACAGCATCTGGCCGTCTTCCACGCGGTTGGGGTTGTAGCGGGTGATCAGCAGATGTTCCTTGATCGGCTCGGCACCTTCCATGGCACGTTTGGTCTTGCTGCCCAGCATGCCCAGGATGCGGTCCGAATCGCGCACCGAAGAAACTTCAGGGTTGGTCACGATCAGGGCTTCGTCGGCGTAGTGCATGGCCATCAGCGCGCCGGTTTCGATACCGGCGGGCGAATCGCACACGATGTATTCAAACCCCATCTCGGCCAGGTCCTTGAGGACCTTTTCCACACCCTCTTGCGTCAGGGCGTCCTTGTCGCGGGTCTGCGATGCGGCCAGCACAAACAGGTTCTCACACTGCTTGTCCTTGATCAGGGCCTGGTGCAGGTTGGCTTCGCCATGGATCACGTTGATGAAGTCGTACACCACGCGGCGCTCGCAGCCCATGATCAGGTCCAGATTGCGCAAGCCCACATCAAAATCGATCACAGCCGTCTTGAAACCTTTGAGGGCCAGGCCTGTTGCGAAGCTGGCACTGGTGGTGGTTTTGCCCACCCCGCCCTTGCCGGAGGTCACTACAACGATTTTTGCCATGGGTTCTCTTTCTTCTGTGTGGAACGTGGTGGAAAAGTCCTGAAATTCAGGCCCTCAGGGGAACAATCAGCAATTTGTCGCCATCCGGGCCTGTCTGCAAGGACACCTGCGCGGCATGTCCCCTGACTTCGGAAGGCAAGGGATTTTCACTGGTGCGATAGACACCCGCAATGGAAATGAGTTCGGGATCCATGTTCTGGGCAAAGATGCGTGCCCCTGCAAAACCTCTTGCCCCTGCAATGGCTTTGCCTCTCAAGGGGGCATAAACATGGATGTGGCCATCGGCCAGGACTTCGGCGCCTGGATTGACCATGGCCAGAACGATCAGATCGCGGCCTTTGGCATACACCTGCTGACCGGAACGCAAAGGCTTGTCCAGCACCATCGCATCGGTCAAGGTGGGGGCAACAGGCACCGGCGCAGGGGCTGCAACGGCAGGTGCAGGCGCCACGGGTACCTGACGTCGGATGCGTGCATCGTCTGCCTGTGAAAGACCTGCCACTTTGGCGGCTTCAAGCCATTGGGCATTGGACGTTTTGACAGCCACCGGGTTGAGCTGGTTTTGGCGCAAGACGTTGATCAGGCGGCTGAAATCGATGGCGCCAGCATCAGTCGCCAAGTTGTCCAGATCGATCAGCGCAGGATCATGGTCAAAAAAACCAGGGGTTTCGGCCAGCTGTTGCGACAGGGCCTGTTCAACCGCCTGTAAGTCCATGGACTTGAGCTGAAAGGCCACCAAAGGCAGGTCTGCGCTTTTGATTTCGTAAATGGCAGTGGTGGCGGGAAAGCTTGACATGGACCAGAAGCAGCAAATGACAAATCTTAACAGCCTGACAAAGGGGCGCCGAAAGGAAGTTGTTCCTGTTTTCCTTCTTTATTTGTATCTCAAATTAGTGGTAGTAGTTAAGGGCAAGCCCTCTTTGTGGAAAACAGAATTTTTCTGTTCCTGGACAGCCACTTGCCGCATTTGCATTCATGTGGGCCTGTCTGCTTTCGGTCTGTACCGTGAACATGAACAAGTTCTGATGAACGCTTTGTCGTGTGGATAACTTGTCACTTGCACCTTTTTTATCCACAGACTTGTTCAGAAAAATTTTTGTTCATTCAATGGGTTTCGATCAACCACTGGATGACACCTTTGGCAATGAAACCCACCATGCCGAAGGCCAGGCCCAGGAAGATCACGAAGGTGCCGAACTTGCCGGCCTTTGATTCCCAGGCCAGCTGGCCGATGATGAACAACATGTAGAGCATGAAAGCCCCAACGCCGATCGTCAGCCCGAACCAGGCAAATTGCTCTTCGCTGAAACCCATCATGCAGGGCCCTCTTCTTCGTCCAGTCGGGCCGGCAAGCCGCTCACATCGACTGTTTCTCGGTAGGCATGCCAGCTGGCATGGCCCAGCACAGGAACCACCAGGATCAGTCCCAGAAACAGCGAGAAGATGCCGAGCAGCGAAAAGCTCATCAGCAAGAAAGCCCAGAAAGCCATGGTGACCGGATAGGTCAGAACCGCTTTCCAACTGGTGAGTACGGCTGCAAGTACGCTCACGCGCCTATCCAGCAGCAAAGGCATGGACACCACGCTCGAGGCAAACACGGGGGCGGCCATCAATCCGCCCAAAGCCAGCCAGATTTCAAACAGGCGGTGTTCCTGGCTGGCCACGATGTGGCGCACGAAATCCATGGGGGTGTGGATCGGCACCGGGGCCATCAGCGCGATGAAAGCCGAAGATGTGAACACCCAGCCCAGAGCGGCCAGTCCGAGCAACAGCCCGAAGCGGATCAGCGCCCAGTAACTGTCGGGCTGGGTCTGCAGTTTGAGGTTCCACCGTGTCCAGGTGGACACCAGCAGGTCTACGTTCACCCGCTCGCCGCGTTCGATCGCACGGCTCATGGCATACAGGCTGGTGGCCAGTACTGGCGCGAGCACCATGAAAGCCGACACCAAACCAGCCAGCAACCAGAACCGGTCATGAGCCAGCCAGGTGAACGCCAGGCCGGCCAAAGCCATGACCAGACCGTGAGCCAGACTCAACCAGGGATTGCGGGTGAGATCGCGAAAGCCCAGAATCAGCCAGCGCAAAGGCTGGTCGGGTTCAATGGGCAGGATGGGTGGCAGCAGCGGGCGATGGCGCGAGTGACTGCTGGAGGAAGGTTGAGATGACATGAATCAAGCTTATCGGGCCAAAGGCTGGCCCGAATTGACCCATGTCAACCGAAAATGCTCAGAAATGGCGATGGCTGTGCATGCCGCGACCGCCGCTGCGGGCCATGAATCGGGCCGTCTCGGCATCAAAGGTCTTTTTCTGTTCGGCATTCAGGCTGGCGTAGAAAGCCTTGGTGGCATCGCCGTGCCTTTTCATCTCTGCATCATGCTGGGCATGCAGGGCCTGCATCTGGTCGATGCGCTCGGGCGTGCTCAGCTTTTCCATGGCAGCGCGGTCAGGACGTGCGGCCATGCCAGCAGAAGGTTGCATGGCATCGGCAAAGGCTTTCCAGGCGCTTTCCTGAGTGGCATCCAGCTTGAGTTTGGTTTTGAGTTCGGCCAGGTGTTTGGCGTGGCGCTCGGCCATGTGCTCGTGCTTGTGTTCACGCATGTGTTCCTGACGGGCTTGCGGCATGCTGGCGCCAGCCATGGGACCAGGTTGCGCAAAAGCGGTACTGCCCAAAGCCAGTGCCAGGCCAGCAGCGATCAGGGAAGTGCGGATTGCTTTCATCTCTTGCTCCTTGAAAAAGCTCCCGTCAAACGATTCAGCGGGATGCCCAGCAGTGTGCGCGTCGCATGTATCGCCACTGCGCCACGCTGGCAGAGATTTGTAAAGTACTGTTGCCGATTGTTATTCAGGCAACTTTCGCGTTTTGCAGGTGTTGATGCCCAGCAGGCCGTAGGGCGGGCACCAGCCCACCAGGCCGGTGGCCAGCGGCAGCAGGCCAATCCAGCCCCACAGGCCGATCTGGCCGGTAGCGGCCAGGATCACGAGCACAGCGCCGATGGCGATGCGCAGGATGCGGTCGATACCGCCGACATTGCTTTTCATGGGAATGCTCCTTGACGTGGACAGATCAGGCGGCGACGGCGTAGCCTTCGTCGGCAATGGCTTTGGCGATGGCTTCGCGTGGTTGTGCAGACTCGACCTCAACTTTCTTGCCTGCCAGATCCACCTGGACCTGGGCTTGCGGGTCGAGTTGCTTGACGGCCTGGGTCACAGCCTTGGCGCAGTGGTTGCAGCTCATGCCTTCAACATCAAAAACCTGTTTCATGGGTGTATCCTTGATTCATACCCTTGACGGTATGGCGCAAGCATACGCCTGCAGCAGGCCTCCAACATGACACAGATCAATTCACCCCAGCAGACTTACGACATCGGCATTGGGGGCATGACCTGCGCGTCCTGCGTGGCGCGCGTGGAAAAGGCACTCAAAAAAGTGCCCGGTGTCGACACCGCCACGGTCAACCTGGCCACCGAATCCGCCCATGTGACAGTCAACGACCAGGACACCAGCGAAGGGGTGCTGCGCCGTGCGATTCGCGACGCCGGTTATGAGCCGCTGGCGCTGGACCAGACCGAATCGATGCAGGCCAGCAGCCCTTGGGCCGGCTTTGCGCCGGTGGCCTGGGGCCTGGCCCTATCAGCGCCACTGGCGCTGCCGATGGTGGCCGACCTGTTTGGCCGCCACTGGATGTTGCCGGCCTGGCTGCAGTTTGCGCTGGCCACACCGGTGCAGTTCATTTTGGGCGCGCGTTTTTACAAGGCCGGCTGGCACGCCCTCAAGGCGCTCACCGGCAACATGGACCTGCTGGTGGCGATCGGCACCACAGCGGGATGGCTCTTGTCGATCTGGCTGTGGCTCACCGCGCACCAGGGCCATGTACCGCACCTGTACTTTGAAGGCTCGGCCGTGGTCATTACGCTGGTGCTGCTGGGCAAATGGCTCGAAGTGCGTGCCAAGCGCCAAACCACCGAGGCGATCCGTGCCCTGCACGCGCTGCGGCCCGACACCGCGCACCTCGTCACCGACGAGGGCGAACAGGACGTACCGGTGGCCGAGATCCGCATGGGCGATCTGCTGATCGTCAAACCTGGTGAGCGCATCGCGCTCGATGGCGTGCTGCGCGAAGGCCAGACCCAGGTGGATGAGTCCATGCTGACGGGCGAGCCCTTGCCCGTGGCCAAGGCTGTGGGCGCCAGGCTGACGGGTGGTTCGATCAATGGCGAAGGCCTGGTGCGCCTGCAGGTGACGGCCGTCGGCCACGAGACGGTGCTCTCGCGCATCATCCGTCTGGTTGAAGACGCGCAAGCCGCCAAGGCGCCGATCCAGCGACTGGTCGATCAGGTGGCCGAGGTCTTTGTGCCCGTGGTGCTGGTGATTGCGCTGATCACAGCCACTGTCTGGCTCTGGCTGGGCGCGGGCTACGAAAACGCGCTGATCCATGCGGTGGCCGTGCTGGTGATCGCCTGCCCCTGCGCGCTGGGTCTGGCCACACCGGTGGCCATCATGGCCGGCACCGGCGTGGCGGCCCGGCAGGGCATCCTGATCAAGGACGCGCAAGCGCTGGAGATGGCGCACAAAGTGCAGACGGTGGCTTTTGACAAAACCGGCACCCTGACCGTGGGCCAGCCACAGCTGGTGGGCCAGGTGGCAGCGCCCGGTCACGATGCAGCGGCTGTGCTGGCGCTGGCAGCCGCGGTGCAGGCTGGCAGCGAACACCCGCTGGCGCGCGCCGTGATGCATGCAGCGCAAGGCCTGGTTTTGCCGGTGGCGCGCGATGTGCAGGCGGTAACCGGTCGTGGCGTGCGGGCGCAGGTGGACGGGCGTGAACTGCTGCTGGGCAGCCTGCGCTGGCTGCACGATGAAGGCCTGGATACGCCGCGCTGGCAGGCCGAGATCGTGCGGTTCCAGCAGCAGGGCAACAGTCTGTCAGCACTGGCCGAGCGCACCTCTACAGGCGTGCAGGGTTTGCTGCTCATGGCCTTTGGCGACGAGCCCAAGGCCGGTGCGCGAGAGGCGTTGCAGGCCTTGCGCGCACGCGGGCTCAGGCTCGTCATGATCTCGGGCGACAACCGTGCCGCGGCCGAGGCCATGGCCCGCCGTCTGGGGCTGCGCCCCGAGGAGGGCGAGGTGCTGGCAGAGGTACTGCCTGGCGACAAGGCGCAGGCCGTGGCCAGACTGCGCGAAGGCGGGCGGGTGGTGGCCATGGTGGGCGACGGCGTCAACGATGCGCCTGCATTGGCGGCGGCCGATGTGGGGCTGGCCATGGGCAACGGCACCGACGTGGCCATGCATGCAGCGGGCATCACACTCATGCGCGGCGAAGTGGCGCTGGTGGCCGCGGCACTGGACATCTCGCGCCGCACCGTGGTCAAGATCCGGCAGAACCTGTTCTGGGCTTTTGCCTACAACACGGCGGGCATCCCGCTGGCCGCGCTGGGCTACCTGAGTCCGGTGATCGCAGGCGCCGCCATGGCGCTGAGCTCGGTCAGCGTGATGACCAATGCTTTGCTGCTCAAGCGCTGGAAATTGCCCGACCGCATGGTCGGTTAATGCATTCTTTCTTGACCTGCGTCAGGAAGCGGGGCGCCCGATGTCTGCACACTGAGGCCGTGTATTCGAGGAGAGCACCATGCCCCGCAGTCTGCAGATCATCCGTGACGAACACGCTTCTCTGGCCGCCATGCTGCAGTCCATGCGCATGCTGGTCGAACGCGGGCCAGACGAGGGCCGCAAGAACTTTTTCGATGTGCTGCGTGCGATGCTGTTCTACATCGACGAATACCCTGAGCGCCTGCACCACCCCACGGAGTCAAACCTGCTGTTTCCCAAGGTGGTCAAAGCCTCGCCCAGGGTGCTGGGCGCGATCGACCGGCTCGAACGCGACCACATGCACAGCGAGAAAGCCGCACGCGAACTGCAGCATCTGCTGCTGGCCTGGGAACTGCTCGGGCCGTCACGCCGTCCGGCGTTTCAGGAGGCTTTCAGCAAGTACATCGACTTCTACCTCGACCATATGAACATGGAAGAGGAAGTCATCCTGCCCGAGGCCGAGAAAGTGCTGAGCCCAGCCGAATGGTCCGAGATTGACGCGGCTTTCGAGAAGAATGCCGATCCTTTGACCGGCAAGTACCCGCCCACCGCCGAATACGAAAAGCTGTTCAGCCTGATCGTGCAGCGCGCGCCGGCACCGATCGGTCTGGGCTGACGGTCTGTCGCCTGGCACAAGCGTCCCCGCCGCAGCGGGGACCTGTGCATCAGGCCGACGGTTCGCGCAGCCGGTCTTTCGAGAACCAGGCCACGTACAGCACCGGCAGCACCACCAGAGTGAGCAGGGTGGCGGTGATCAGGCCGCCGATCACCACAATGGCCAGCGGGCGCTGGGTTTCCGAACCGATGTCATGGCTCAGTGCCATGGGCAGCAGGCCCAGGGCGGCGAGCATGGCGGTCATCAACACTGTACGCAGGCGCTGCATGGCGCCTTCCCTGACGGCGTCGAGCACGCTGTAGCCCGCGTTGCGCAGCTGCTGGAACACCGACAACATCACCACCCCGTTGAGCACCGCCTGACCGGACAGGGCGATGAAGCCGATGGCAGCCGACACCGACAGCGGGATGTTGAAGATCCACAGCCCCACAAAACCGCCGATCAGGGCCAGCGGCACATTGACCAGGATCAGCGCGGCGGCCTTGAAAGAGCTGAACGCGTCAAACAGCAACACGAAGATCAGCAGCAGCGAAATCGGCACCACCACCGACAGGCGCTGCATGGCGCGTTCCTGGTTCTCGAACTCGCCAGACCAGTTGACCGCGTAGTTGTCGGGCACCTTGACATTGGCGGCCACGCGCTTTTTCATGTCGGCCACCACCGAGCCCATGTCGCGGCCCTTGATGAAGATGCCGATCGCCATGGTGCGGCGACCCGATTCGCGCGCGATGTTCATCGCGCCACTGACCTGTTCAATCTTGCTGACCGCGCCCAGACTGACATGCCCACCGTCCGGGCGCGAGATCGGGATCGATTGCAGCTCGGCAATCGCGCGCCTTTCGGCGGGCAGGCGCACCGTGACATCAAAGCGGCGCTCGCCCTCCCACAGCGTGGTGGTGCCTTTGCCGGCCAGTGCGGCTTCGATCACGTCCTGCACATCGCCCACGTTCAGGCCGTAGCGCGCCGCCTGCTCGCGCTGGATATTGATCAGCAGTTGCGGCAGGTCGCCCTGGCGGTCGATCTCGGCGCGGCGCACCCCGCGCACCTGCTTGACTTCACGCTCGATCGCCTCGGTGGTCTGGCGCAGCACAGCCAAGTCATCGCCAGCCACCTTGATCACGATCTGGCCATCGATCTGCGAGATCGATTCGAGCACGTTGTCCCGGATGGGTTGCGAGAACGTTGGCTCCATGCCGGGCAGCGCGGTCACGGCCTGGTCCATTTCCTCGATCAGTTTTTCGCGGGTCATGCCGGGTCGCCATTGCTCGGGAGGTTTCAGGTCGACAAAGACCTCGGCCATGCTGATGGTCTTGGGATCGGTGCCATCCTCAGGCTGGCCGGCTTTGGACACGGTGGTGCGCACCTCAGGCACCGACAGCAGGGTTTGACGCACCTGGCGCAGGATGCGGGTGGCCTCGTCGTTGGACACGCTGGCCGGCAGGCGCACGTTGACCCAGATCGTGCCTTCGTTGAGTTCAGGCAAAAATTCCGACCCCAGGCGCGAGGCGGTCACCATGGCCAGCGCAAAGCAGGCGATGGCGATGCCCACCACCTTGCGACGGTGTGCGAGCGCCCAGTCGAGTACAGGGGTGTAGATCTGCTTGGCACGGCTGACGACACGGTTGTCCGCATGCGGCAGGCCCTTGCGCAGCATCCAGTAGCTCAGCAGAGGCACCAGCGTGAGCGAGAACACCAGCGCGCCGATCAGCGCCGCGGTCACCGACAGCGCCATCGGTTGAAAGATGCGGCCCTCGTGGCGCTGCAGCGCAAAGATCGGGATGTGTGCCGCGATGATGATCAGCATCGAAAACAGTGTCGGCCGCCCCACCTCATTGGCCGCTTCGGTGATGAGCGTCTTGCGCTCCTTCTCGTTCATGCCCTCGCCGCGTTCGGCCAGCCGGTGCATGATGTTTTCCACCACGATCACCGCGCCGTCGACGATGATGCCGAAATCCATCGCCCCCAGGCTCAGCAGGTTGGCCGGCACGCCCATGATCTTCAGGCCCATGAAGGTCGACAGCAGGGCCAGCGGAATCACCGCCACCACCGCCAGGCTGGCGCGCAGGTTGGACAGGAAGATGTAGAGCACCAGCGACACCAGCAGCGCCCCTTCGACCAGGTTGCGAAACACGGTCGAGAGGGTTTTGTCCATCAGCCAGGTGCGGTCGTAAAAAGGCACGATCTCCACGCCGGGCGGCAGGCCACGCTCGTTGATCTCGCGGATCTTTTCTTTCACGCCCTTGAGCACCACGCTCGGGTTTTCGCCTTTGCGCATGATCACGATGCCGGTCACCACATCGTTGTCCTGGTCCTGCCCCACCGTGCCCAGGCGCGGCACGGCGCCGATCCTGACTTCGGCCACATCGCGCACCAGAATCGGCGTGGCGTTGCGCGTGGCCACCACCACCTGACCGATTTCTTCGGGCGAGCGCAGCAGACCGATGCCGCGGATGGCGAACTGCTGCAGGCCCTGGGCCACATAGCTGCCGCCGGCGTTCGCGTTGCCGCGGCCCAGCGCATCAAGCAGGTTCTGGAAAGTGAGTTTGTGCGCACGCAGCTTTTCTAGATCGGGCTGCACCTCGTACTGCTTGATGTAGCCGCCCATGGCCACCACATCGGCCACGCCCGGCACCTGCCGCAGGGCCCGTTCGACCACCCAGTCTTCCAGCGTGCGAAGCTCGGTCGTGGTCTTGCCGTCACCACGCAGGCGGTAGCGCATGATTTCCCCCACCGGCGTGGCGTTGGGCGCGATGTGCGCTTCCACCCCGGGCGGCAGCTGAACGCCGCGCAGGCGTTCGTTGACCTGCTGGCGCGCGATGTTCACATCGGCGTTGTCGTTGTAGGTGACCACGGTGAAAGACAGGCCGAACTGCGTGTGCGAGAACACCCGGATCGCGTTGGGCAGCCCGGCCAGCGCCACCTCCACCGGCAGCGTCACCTGCTTTTCCACTTCCTCCGCGGCTCGCCCCGGGTGCAGCGCGATCACCGTCACCTGGGTGTCGGTCACGTCGGGGAACGCTTCCACCGACAGGTTCTTGAACGCGATCACGCCGGCCATGACAAACAGCAGCGTGCCCAGCACGATGAACAGGGGCTGGTTGAGCGCGTAATGGATCAGCTTTTTCACTTGAGCTGTCCCCCGGTGTGGGTGGCTTCCTGGGCCAGTCGAAGTTCACGCGCCAGCAGCAGGCCGTTTTCGCTGACCACCAGTTCACCTTCCCTGAGCCCGGCGCCAACCAAAGTGCGCTGGGGCCCCTCGTGAACGACACGCACATCCCGTGTCTCGAACAGGCCCGGTGCACCCTGCACAAAAACGAAGTGCTGGCTGCCGCGCAGGAACACCGCCGAGGCCGGCACCGCCAGGCTCTGGCCGACCTGGCGCTCGTAGCGCGCGCGCGCCAGCATCTCGTTTTTCAGCAGGCGTTGGGGGTTGGCGACGGTGGCGCGCACCTTGATGGTTCGCGACAGGGGGTCGATCTGGTCGGTCACGGCCTGCACGGTGGCCTGCACCGGCTCCTGCGCCAGTGAAGGCACCACCAGGGCGACGCGCGCGCCGGGGCGCAGGTCGGGCAGGTCGGCCTCCTGGGCATCGATCTGAACCCACAGGCTGGACGGATCGGAGACGGTAAAAAGCGGCGCCGCCATGTTGTCGGGACGCAGTTCTTGGCCAGGGTTGATGTTGCGCTCGACCACCGTGCCAGCGATGTCGGCACGCAGCGTCAGCTGCTGGTTCACGTCGGCGGCGCTGCCGTACAGGCGGGTGCGCGCCTGGGCGCGCGCGGCTTCGGCCTGGCTGCGCGCGGCCTCGGCCTCGGCTTGTTCCAGATCCGTTCGGGCCAGCACACCGGCTTCGAACAGTTCTCGCTGGCGTTGCAGGTTTTGCTGCGCCAGACGCGCATCGGCCTGGGTGCGGGTGGTGTCGGCCTGCGCCGCGCCGAATTCAGGCGAGGCCAGTTCGGCCAGCACTTGTCCGGCGCGCACGCGCTGGCCCACATCGGCGGCAATGCGGCCTACCCGGCCGGCAAAGGCGGGGTAGATGCGCTGGGTCTTTTCTTCGTTCCAGACGATGCGCGCGGGCAGCTCGACCGTGATGCTTTGGGCCGGCTGGGCCGCAACACTGACCAGCAGCTTGAGCTGCGGATGTTCGGCGGGGTAGCGCAGCCGGTTGCTTTCGATGATGGGCTGCGGGATGGTCGGCGTGGGTTCGCTCTTGTTCTGGCAGGCGCTCAGGGCTGCGATGGCGAGGGCCAGCAGCATGGGTCGTGTGAATGTCAAAGCCATGGTGTGTGGGCGTGTTCTGTGAGGAATGCGGTGTCAGGGCGCGGTGCGCAGTTGCCAGACACCCCGCGCGCGGGCGTGCTCGTTGCGCACGCCGGTGGCTTCAAGCTGGGTGGTTCGCAGGGTGCGACGCGCGTCCAGCAGATCGGTCAGGCTCAGGCCCCCCTTGCTGTAGGCCAGTTCGGCCTGTGTGGCCACCTGCAGAGCCTGCGGCAGGATGCGTTCTTCGTAGCGCTGCAGCCGGCCGGTCTGGCTTTGCCAGGCCTGCTGCAGGCCCAGCAGCTCGGCGCGCGCCTGGAGGCGGGTTTTGTCCAACAGGTCCTGCGCCAGGTCTTTTTGCGCCAAGGCACGGGCGATCTCGCCGTCAAAGCGCGCGCTGCCGTAGATCGGCAAGGAGATGCGCACGGCCAGCAGTTGGTTGGTGCGCGCGCCATCAGGGTAATGGTCGAAGGTGGCACCCAGCGTCGGGTCGGCGCGGTTGAGCGCCTGTGCGCCCTGCAGCCCGGCCTCGGCGGCAGCCAGGCGCTCGCGGGCAGCCTGCACATCGGGGCGCTGCTCCACCAGGGTGTCGATGTCGGCGCTGTCTGTGGCGGGCTGCGCCTTCGGCCAGTGGCCCTCGGCGCGCCAGCCACCTGCGGGCACGCTCTGGCCGATCCAAAGCGCCAGCGCCTGCAAGGCCTGCTGCTGCGCCAGCTGGGCCGACTGCAGCTCGGCCAGGGTGCGCTCGGCTTCGATGCGGGTGCGCGCGGCCTCCTGGGCCGACAGGTCGCCTGCTTTCAGGCGCAGGTCAGCGGTTTTCGACAGGGTGCTGGCGCTCTCGGCCATCGCCTGCAGGGCCTGCAGTCGTTCCTGCGTGGCCAGCAGGTCGTAAAAGGCGCCCAGGGCACCGATCTGTTGCAGCAACCGCATGTCCTGGCTGTCGGCGTTGGCAGCGCGCTCGGCGCGTTCGGCCGCTTCGGTGCGCAAGGCGCGCTTGTTGCCGCGCTCCCAGGTCCAGTCCATGCCCAGCGATTTGTCCAGCCGCTTTTGCGTCCAGAACGAGCCGGGGCCGCTTCCGTGGCGCAGGTCGATCGACGATACGCCAGCCGACAGCACCGGGGCCGGTGCGCGGTCGGCGGCGCGCACGTCGGCGCGGGCGGCCTGGGCCATGCGTTGCGCGGCCAGGGCGTCGGGGTTTTGCCGTGCGGCTTGCAGCACCTGGTCCAGGTGCAAAGCGGTGCCCAGCAGGGCTTGTGGGGCTGACAGGGCAGCAGGTCCGCTCTGGGCCAGTGCCGGTGACATGGCCAGCCCCCCCAGCGCGAGCAAGCTGCCCGACAGAAACAAGTGTCGTATCCTCATGCCCTGTTTATCGAAGAACCGGCCTGACCAGCACCTGACTTGCTGGCCTGCCCCAGACACCCCCCTCCCATGCGCATCCTTCTGGTCGAAGACGATCCCGTGTTGCAAGCCGTGGTGCAGCGCAGCCTGACCGACAGCGGCCACCGTGTCGAGGCGGCCGGTGACCTGGCCACCGCCAGCCACTGGTGGCGGGTACAGCCCTTTGATGCCGTGCTGCTCGACCTGAACCTGCCCTTGCACGAGCGCCCAGGCAGTGGCATGGGCAGCGGCTTGATGCTGTTGCGCGAGGTGCGCAGCCGCGGCGACAAGACCCCGGTGCTGGTTCTGACCGCGCGCAACCGGACCGACGAGCGCATTGCCGGGCTCGATGCGGGTGCCGACGACTATCTGGGCAAACCGTTCGAGCTGGCCGAAGTCGAGGCACGGCTGCGCGCGCTGGTGCGCCGCAGCCAGGGCGCCGACGATCTGGTGCAGATGGGCCGTCTGCAGCTCGAGCGCCAGGCGCGGCGCGTGCGGGTGGATGGGGTGGAGCTGAACCTGCCCGCGCGCGAATACGAGGTGCTGGCCGAACTGCTTTCACCACCGGGCCGCACCGTGAGCAAGAAAGCCCTGTCGGACAAGCTCTCGGACCTGCAGGACGCGCTGGCCGACAACGCGCTCGAAGCCTTCATCTCGCGCCTGCGCAAAAAGCTGGCTGGCTCGGGCGCCTCCATCCGCACCCTGCGTGGCCTGGGCTACCGGGTCGAGGAAGAGCCGCAGGCATGAAAGCCGCGCCCTCGCTGCGCCACCGGCTGCTGCGCCACGTCATCGGACCGCTGGCGCTGACCTGGCTGCTGGGGGTGCTCATCGCCCTGGGCGTGGCCCGTTACTTCACCCAGCAGGCGTTTGACCGCGCCCTGCTGGACGACGCCTATGCCGTGGCGGCCCATGTGCAGCATGCCGAAGACGGGGGCCTGACCCTGGGGTTGACGGCTGCGGAGATGCGTACCCTGCTGTTCGACCAGAACGAGGCCATGTACTTCGCGGTCTATCTGGACGACGGTCATCTGCTGGCGGGCCATCCGGGGCTGGGCCTGCCGCAGCTGTCAGACGGTCAGACCGTGCGCTTCACCGAAATGCCTTTTCACCACCAGGACCTGCGGGTGGTGGTGATCGCGCGTGCCCGGCCCACGCCATTCAAGGTCGTGGTGGGCCAGACCACGCGCAGCCGCAACAGCCACTTCGATCGCCTGCTGTTTTTCTCGATTGCACCGCAGATCCTGCTGCTGGGCTTGCTGGCACTGTGGCTGCGGCGCGCCATTCAGGACGATGTGCAGCCGCTGATGGATTTGCAACAGGCGGTGGCCCTGCGGGGTGCGCAGGATCTGATGCCCGTGGCCGTGTCCGGCCGCACGCGCGATGTGCAGCAGCTGGGCCAGGCCATCAACGCCTTGCTGGAACGCATCGGGCGTGCGGTGCGGGCGCAAAAGGAGTTTGCCGGCAATGTGGCGCACGAATTGCGCACGCCCCTGGCCGGCATCCGGGCGCTGGCCGAATACGGCTTGTCACAGGAGCGCCCGGAGGTCTGGCGCGAGCAGCTGCGCAGCGTTGTCCAAAGCCAGGAACGCGCCAGCCATCTGGTGGACCAGCTGCTGGCCCTCGCGCTGGCCCAGGAGGCGCGCGAAGTGCTGCAACCACAACCCCTGCCACTCGATGAAGTGGTGCGCGATGGCTTGCTGCGCCACCTGCCCCGCGCCGACAGCCTGCATGTGGATCTGGGGGCACGCGGTCTGGATGTGCCCGTGCAGGTGCTGGCCCAGCGCGCCTTGCTCGAAGGGGTGCTCGACAACCTGATCGACAACGCTTTGCGTTACGGCCGGCCATTGGACGGTGCAGGTGCACGGATCACGGTCGAGCTGGCCCGTGATGTGCAGGGCGGTGTGCGCCTGTCGGTCATCGACAACGGGCCGGGCATCGACGACGCGCAACGCCAGCGCCTGACCATGCGCTGGGCCCAAGGCCCGGCCGGTGAGACCTTGCGCCAGGGCTCCGGCCTGGGCCTGGCCATCGTGGCCGAATACGCCCGCATCCTGGGCGCCACGCTCAGTCTGGATGCCGCAGAAGAAGGACGGGGGCTGCGGGTGAGCCTGCTGTTTCAGTCCCATGGCGAGTAGCGGCTGCGCGTACCCGCCACGACAGCCAAGCCAAGGGTGCATCACAGCCAGTGCACGATCCGCACCCCATCGCGGCCTTGTTTCACTCGGCCAGTAAGGGTGCAACTGCCGCTTTGGCGATGCCCATTAGTGTCAAACATTGCATGTCACCTTTCAGCGCCAGATGGGTGTAGCAGTAGGTCAGCACACGGTTGGTCATGGCTTCGCCTTCAAACCAGTCCAGCGTGGTGGCATCCAGTGTGGCGGGGACGGTCTTTCTGAGCAACATCATGGATGCCGATTCCAGCCCCAGGCAGTAATGCGCGGATTGCTGGCCTGCACGCACCTCGTCCATGCACTGCGCCGACAGGCGCATGGCCCCGGCCAGCCCATCGGTCTGGACGGCGGCCAAAGCCGAGGCTCCTCCAGCCCGGCTCAACAGCGCTGGCTCCTCCGCTTGCGCAGCTGTCCACGTACAAGCGATGAGCACAGCCGTAAGTATTTTGAATTTCATGATTGTGTGGCTTTAGGTTTTAAATATACTAACCCAATGTCGACTGCAGCAGACATCATGAAGACACAGAGCATGCCTCTGTGGTGTGCCTTGGCGGGTTTGGGGGTGCTGGGCCTGATCCTTTCGGGGTGTGCCAGCGAGGTGCGCAAGACGGGCAGTACCCGCGCGGGCGATGTGCTGTACCGCGACGCGGCACACGATCTGATGGCACGCGCCAGGGCGCTTCACCATTGCGGCAAGGTGGATGCGATCCACACCCAGACGCTTCAGGAGATTCCCCCAGGCGCTACAGGGGGCAGCAGCTACGCCCCCAAATACGGCAGTGTGATGGAACGCTGGACGGTGAGTCTGTGCAACACACAGGTGCCCTACCGTGTCACCTTCACCGCCGATGGTGCGGGGGGGACGTTTTTCAGCACAGTCCAGGAATGAGGTGGGCGAAAAGATGCTTTCTCACAAGCTCCAGCGCGCGTTTGAAGAAACGCACTACACCGTGCACCATCAACCGGCATTCACGCTGCGCATCGGCCAACACAGCCCGGAGCTGGATGCACTGCTGCAAGCCTCAGGACACGACTGCGCGGCGTTCATCACGGCCTGCAACCCGCAGGGCCAGAGCCCTGGCCAGAAGCTTTGGTCAACTCGCTTTCGTCTGGGTTGACCAGCACCAGGTGGCCGAGTTGATCGAGGTCTGAGCGGCCGGCGGCTTCAGCCCAGCGTCGGGTAGTCCAGATACCCGGCATCACCGCCGCCATACAGCGTGGCGCGGTCGAGGGTGTTGAACGGACCGCCTTGTTTGAGGCGCGCGCCCAGGTCGGGGTTGGCGATGAAGGGGCGGCCGAAGGCCACGATGTCGGCGCCGCTGGCCAGCGATTGCTGGGCCAATGCCAGGTCGTAGCCGTTGTTGACCATCCAGGCGCCCTGTCCGCCTGCCGCGCGGTACGCCTGGCGCAGTGCGGCATAGTCGAAGGGTGCAGGGCCTTGCTGGTGATCGCGCGGGCCGCCGGTCGAGCCTTCGATCACATGCACATAGGCCAGACCCAGCGGGGCCAGTTGCTGGACCACATGCTCGAACAGCGGTTGTGGGTTCTCGTCGCTGGCGTCGTTGGCCGGCGTCACCGGTGAAATGCGGATGCCGGTGCGGCCGCCGCCGATTTCCTGCGTTACCGCCAGCATGACTTCGCCCAGGAAGCGGGCGCGGTTTTCCACCGAGCCACCATATGCATCGCTGCGCTGGTTGCTGCCGCTGCGCAGGAACTGGTCGATCAGGTAGCCGTTGGCAGCGTGCACTTCCACGCCGTCAAAACCGGCCGCGATGGCGTTGGCGGCGGCGCGGCGGTAGTCCTGCACGATGCCGGGCAGCTCGCTGGTTTCGAGCGCGCGCGGGGCAGAAGTTTCGACAAACTGAGCCTGGCCGTCGATGAGCAACACGGTCTTGGTCTTGGCCGTGATGGCCGAGGGCGCCACGGGTGCGGCGCCCCCCGGTTGCAGGCTGGTGTGCGAGACACGGCCCACATGCCACAGCTGCATCACGATCTTGCCGCCCTCGGCATGCACGGCGTCGGTCACCTGTTTCCAGGCCGCCACCTGTTCGGCGCTCCAGATGCCGGGCACATCGGCATAGCCTTGGCCCTGGTGGCTGATGGCGGTGGCTTCGGTGACGATCAAGCCGGCGCCGGTGGCGGGGTTGGCTCGCTGACGGTAATACGCAGCCATGCGCGCGTTGGCCAGTGCGCCGGGCGCGCGGTTGCGCGTGAGCGGCGCCATGGCGATGCGGGTGGCGAGCGGCAGGCTGCCGGCCTGGATGGGATCGAAAAGTGTGGTCATGGCGGGATCTTGCCCTTTGACAGACTCAGGGCGAACGGTGGTCTAGGCAGGGGGGAGAATCAAACGTCAAAGCCCGGATTTTCGCGTTGCAGCTTGCGCAGCAGCGAGGGCCAGACAAAGGCGCCGCCCATGCCGCCGGTCTGCACGCGCGAGGCATGCGCCACGCCGTCCAGGATTTTCGGGTTCACGGTGGTGAGGTCGGCGGCACTGGCTTGGCCAGCCAACGCGTCGACCTGGATGCGGCAGGTGTTTTCGAAGGTGTACATCGACAAAAACGCGTCGGCGATGGTCTTGCCCACCGTCAGCAGCCCGTGGTTGCGCAGCATCAGGTAGTTGGCATTTCCCAGGTCGGCCTGCAGGCGCGCTTTCTCGTCGTCGCGGATCGCCACGCCTTCGTAGTCGTGGTAGGCCAGCGAGGCCAGCACAAAGGTGCTTTGCTGGCTGATCGGCAGCACGCCGTGCTGTTGCGCGCTGACGGCCACGCCCGCACGGGTGTGGGTGTGCAGCACGCAGCCCGCATCGTGGCGCACCGCATGTACGGCGCTGTGGATCACGAAGCCGGCAGGGTTCACCGGGTACGGGCTGTCATCGAGTTTGTTGCAGCCCATGTCGACCTTGACCAGGCTGGACGCCGTGATCTCATCGAACATCAGGCCATAGGGATTGATCAGGAACTGGTCCTCGCCGCCCGTGACCGAGGCCGGCAGCTTGGCGCTGATGTGGGTGAAGACCAGATCGCTCCAGCCATAGAGGGCGACGAGTCGGTAGCAGGCGGCCAGGTCCACGCGCAGTTGCCACTCGTCTTCGTGCATGGTGTCGGGTTTGTTGTTCATGGCGTCTCCATTTTGGTAGGAGCGCGCCCCTGCGCGCGAAGGCATTCGGTCGCAGGGGCGGCCTCCTACTGGGTCAAAACGCCAGCTTAGCCCGGGCGGGTCAGTTCTTCCAGTCGCGCAAGGTACAGCCGCGCGTGTGCGCCGCCGTCGTCATGGGCACCGCACATCTCCAGCGAGGGCATCAGTTGCCCGCACACGGCGGGACGCTCGGGCAGGCCGAAGAGGCGGCAGCGCCGCTGCTCGTCAAGCTGCACGCAGGGCACGCCGGCGGGTTTGCCCTGCGGCATGCCCGGGATTGGCGAAGAGATGGAGGGCGCGGTGCAGCAGGCACCACAACCGGGCCTGCAATTCAAAGCGACCATCGCGTGCTCACCGCGGCCACAGCACCCACAGGCGCAGCGGCTGCTTGAGGCGGCCGGCCAGCTCGCCCGCTTCAGGACCGGAGCCGGCGTAGTAGTCGGCGCGTACCGCGCCAGTGATGGCGGTGCCGGTGTCCTGGGCCAGCACCAGGCGTTGCAGACTGGTTTGCGGCCCGCTTGACGCCAGCCACACCGGCGTGCCATAGGGGATGCTGCCCGGGTCCACCGCGATCGAGCGGCCCGCGGTGAGTGGCACGCCTTGCGCCCCCTTGGGACCGGGAATGGCGCTGGCCATGTCGGTGCTGGGCAACGGCTCTTCACGGAAGAACACATAGCGTGGGTTCTGCCACAGCAACTCCTGCACGCGCGAAGGGTTGCGGGCAATCCAGGCCTTGATGCCGGGCCAGGACGCATCGCGCGTCAGGCCCTGGTCGAGCAGCCAGCGGCCGATGCTCTTGTAGGGTTGCTCGTTCGTGCCGGCAAAGGCCAGGCGCACGGTGCGCACGCGGCCGTCGGGCTCGCTCACGCGCAGCAGGCCCGAGCCCTGGATGTGCAGCACCATCGCGTCCACCGGATCGCTGAGGTAGACCAGTTCCTTGCCACGCAGCGCGGCCTTGGCCTGGGGGTGGGTATCGATTTCCTGGCGGGTGAACCAGGGTTTGCGCGGGGCCAGACCCGCCGGTGCGGCATGCAGCGCCACCGTGAACCGGCCCTGCGGTTTGCGGCTGGCTTCGAGCAAAGGCTCGTAATAGCCGGTCAGCAGGCCTTCGGCCTGGGCCTGGTGCGATTCGACACGGTACGGTTGCAGCTTCTCCCGCAGCCAGTCGCGCCGGGCTGCGGGCGAGGCTTCGGCCAGTTGCCGCAATTGCGGGCACAGCGTGCGCCATGCCGGCATGGGTCGCTCGCAGCTGCGCAGCCAGGCGGGCCAGGCTTCGTGCAGGGCGTCCTGTTCAAAGGCAGGCAGGTCCGACCAGCGCACCGGCACCCATCGGCTCTGGACGCGATCGATGGCGGGGGGCAGCGGGCCGGTTTCCTGCGCCGTGCCGGGCGCGGTCGGCGCGCTGGAGCAGCCCGAGAGGCTGCCTACAATCGACAGCATGCACGCGGCCAGCAGGGCCAATGCCCAGCGCGCTGTCCTTGAACCGGTTGTCATCCACAGGAGTTGTTGCATGGCTTTGTTGTTGCTGGAGGCCTTGCTGGCGTTGGTCATTTTGATCGCGATCGTCTGGTGGACCATGTTTTCGGGGCGACACAAGGGCGAGCTCAAGGCGCCCGACGCGCGCAAATCCGACGACACCGACAGCACCCCTTAATCGAGCAAAGAGCCCGCGCCTTCGAAGCGTTGGGCGTAGTAACGGTTGCTGAGTTGGTCGATGCGCACCCCGGTGCGCGGGTTGCTGGCGTGCACAAAACGGCCATCGCCCACATACACCCCCACATGCGAATGCCGTGCCCCCAGGGTGTTGAAGAACACCAGGTCTCCGGGCAGCAACTGATCGGCAGGTACCGGGCGCGCTTTCTGCCCCAGCTCGGCCGAGCTGCCCTTGACCCGCAGGCCGGCGGCTTGCAGAAACACGTGGCTCACCAGGCCCGAGCAATCGAAACCGGTGGCTGGACCGCGACCGCCCCAGCGGTAGCGGGTGTCGAGCAGGCCCATGGCGAACAGGGCAATGTCGTTGCGCTGGGGCTGGTCGGGCCGCTGGGCCGCGGTGGCCGGCGTTGCCGTGGGGGGAGGGGCCGAAGCGCAGCCGGACAGCACGGCCGCGAGGATCAGCAAACCTTGGCGACGCGAATTCATCCGGCTTCCCGCATCAGGTTGGCCAGTTCGACCGCGGACTTGACGTCCATCTTGTCGAACACGCGGGCGCGGTGCACCTCCACCGTGCGCACGCTGATGTCCAGCTGGTCGGCGATCAGCTTGTTGGGCAGGCCTTCGACCACCAGCCGCATCACGTCGCGCTCGCGCTCGGTCAGCTCGGACAGCCGATGCTGCAGTTGTTGAAGGCGTGTGCGCTCGCTCAGTCGGGTACGCGAGAGGCCCAGGGCTTGCTCCACGCGGTCGACCAGGGCGTTGTCGGAAAAGGGTTTTTCGCAGAAATCGAAGGCGCCGCGTTTGACGCTGTCCACCGCCGTGGGCACATCGGCGTGGCCGGTCAGGAAGATCACGGGCCAGGCCTGTGCAATGCCGCTTGCGAGCAGCTGCTCGAACAGCGCCAGCCCGCTCATGCCAGGCATGCGCACGTCCAGCAGCAAACAGGCCGCTTGCGGCGGCTCACCGGCGCAGGCCCAGCCCGCTTGCAAGCGCGCCAGTTCGGCCAGGAAATGCTCGGCGCTTTCAAATGGCGCGCTCAGCAGGCGCCGCGTGCGCAGCAGCCAGGCCAGTGCCTCGCGCACGCCCGCGTCGTCGTCGACGAGAAAGACTTTGGCGTCGGGGTACTGGGTCATGGCCGGATGATAGTTCGAGGCTCGGTCATGGGGCACTGCTTCAGGCCACCGGCAGGGTGAAGCGGAAGGTGGTGCCGCACGGTGGTGGAACAGCACGGCGGGGCACAGGCTCAGGCCCAGGCCCATGCCCTCGGTCTTGGTGGTGAAAAAGGGCGTGAACAGCTTCTCGCGCACCGCTTCGCTCAGGCCCTGGCCATGGTCCGTGACAGCGAACTCGACCCAGGCCTTGCGCGGCG
>CAXRGK010000249.1:0-3349 GCA_964230145.1 Burkholderiaceae bacterium
CCGATGTGACCGACGATGTCCACCCCGAGGTCGCCGCACGCGCCGTAGCGGCCGCGCGCATGGTGGGTCTGGACATCTGCGGTGTGGATGTGGTCTGCGAATCGGTACTGCGCCCGCTCGAAGAACAAAGCGGTGGCATCGTCGAGGTGAACGCGGCGCCAGGTTTGCGCATGCACCTCAATCCGTCCTACGGCAAAGGCCGTGACGTGGGGCAAGCCGTCATCGACCTGATGTTCCCCAACGGCGAAAACGGCCGCGTCCCGGTCATTGCCGTGACAGGTACCAACGGCAAAACCACCACTGTGCGCCTGACCGCCCACCTGCTGCGTGCGCAAGGCCTGCGCGTGGGCATGACCAACACCGATGGTGTGTACGTCAACGGCCGTCAGACCGACAGCGGTGACTGCAGCGGCCCGCGCAGCGCGCGCAACGTGCTGATGCATCCCGAGGTGGACGCCGCGGTGTTCGAAACCGCTCGTGGCGGCCTGCTGCGCGAAGGTCTGGCTTTCGACCGCTGTAAGGTGGCCATCGTGACCAACCTGGGCGGCGGTGACCACCTGGGTCTGAACTACATCACCACGCTCGAAGACCTGTCGGTGCTCAAGCGCGTGATCGTGCTCAACGTCGAGCCCGACGGCATGGCCGTGCTCAACGCCGCCGACCCTGCAGTGGCTGCCATGGCACCGCACTGTCCGGGCGATGTGACCTTCTTCGCCCTCGACGCGAACCAGCCCGTCCTGGCCACGCACCGGGCTCAAGGCCGTCGCGTGGTGTATGTGGACAACGGACAGATCGTGGCCCAAAAGGGCAAGCACAGCTTCCGCATTCCTTTGTCGCAGGTGCCGCTCACACGCAATGGGCAGATCGGCTTTCAGACCGAAAACGTGCTGGCCGCGGTGGGCGCTGCCTGGGCGGTGGATGTGCCCTGGGACGCGATTGCCCATGGCCTGTCCACTTTCATCAGCGATGTGCAAGGTGTACCGGGCCGCTTCAACGTGTTCGACTACAAAGGCGCCACGCTGATCGCCGACTACGGCCACAACCCCGACGCCATCCAGGCCCTGGTCCATGCGGTGGACAACATGCCTGCCAGCAAGCGCATGGTGGTCATCAGTGGTGCAGGCGACCGCCGCGATGAAGACATCCGCGACCAGACCCGCATTCTGGGCGCGGCCTTCGACGATGTGGTGCTCTACCAGGACGCTTGTCAGCGCGGTCGCGCCGATGGTGAAGTCGTGACCCTGCTGCGTGAGGGCCTCGAAGGTGCTGCACGCACCCGGCACATCGAAACCATCCAGGGCGAGTTCAACGCCATCGACGCCGCGTTGGCACGGTTGTCGACCGGCGATCTGTGCCTGATCCTGATCGATCAGGTCGAAGAGGCCCTGGCCTATATCAATGAAAAAGTGCGTCAAGCCTGAGCGGCCTCGCCCGCCCAGTTCATGGCCATCCCTGCGCTGGTCATGAACACCCCCAGCCAGAAAAGCCAGTGACGCAGGTCCTGGCTTTTTTGTTCTGTCCAGCGATACAGCCATGCACCGGCCACCACCGACAGGCCCAGCGCCAACGCCATGCCGGCGGCGTTCCAAGCCACCGACTGCGGCCACCGCTGGCTGATCCAGGCGCTGACAGCCAGACTCACGGCGTAGTGGATGACGAATACCGAGTAGGAAATGCGTGCCAGCCGGCTGATCGCGCCTTGCCACCAACCATGCACCACAGAGGGCTGTAGCCACGCCTGGGGCGCCGCTGCCAGCAACATGGCTACCGCCCACGCGGTGGCGATGCGCCAGCGGGGGTCAACCCACAGAGCCAGCAAGCCCAGGCCCAGCAAAACCGCCCAGCCCTTGGGCGGTATACGGCTCTGGCGAGCACGCCAGGCCAACCATCCCATGCCGTAAGAGCCGAAGAAATACACCCCGTAGAGGTCCAGGTCGGTGTTGAGGTTCCAGCGCACCAGGGACACCACCGTCAACCCCACAATGAGCTGCAGCCGCAGCGGCTCAAGACGCCAGCCCGGCTGCCAGCGCCCCCATAGCCCGACACCCCACAGCACCAGCAAAGCCATCAAGTACAACTGGAAGTCGATCGCCACGTACCAAACACCAGCGGACAAGGCCTCCATGTCCAGCACATGCTGCAGGAAAAATACATGCGCCATCACCTGCCACCCGTCTGGCGTGCCTGACAGGGAAGGATGGTCAAAACCAGGCCGGATCCATTCGGTGACCAACACCGCCACACTCAAAGCCGCCAGCAAAGGCATGGCCAGCCGCAGGTAACGGCGCCCGGCCAGCGTCAGCAAGCGCCGCGCATCCACTTCAGGTCGACGGGCAAGCGCAGCAGCCGTCAGGTAACCGGAACAGACCAGAAAGAGCTGGACCGCCAGCCGTCCATGGTCGGTCAGCCAGTCGATCACCAGCGGCCACTGCTCGACCACCACATCGGACATGGGACCGTAAAAAGCCAGGTGATGGAGCACGATCAGAACGCACCCGATCGCCTTGAGCAGATCCAGCAAAAAAGAGCGCCCCTCAGGGCGCTCAGTCATGGAAGTGGTTAAACCCGTTTCCCGAACCGTCATCACGAACAGAGGCGCTTGCGGGCCTCCTGGTATTCCTTCTTCAACTGGGCAATCCGTTCGGCGGCAGACACCACGGAATTGATGGCACCGATGCCCTGCCCACAACCCCAGATGTCCTTCCAGGCTTTCTTGGCGTCACCCCCGAAGTTCATCTTGCTGGGGTCTGATTCTGGCAGATTCTCCGGGTCCAGCCCGGCCGCCCGGATCGAAGGCGCCAGATAGTTGCCATGCACACCGGTGAACAGGTTGCTGTAGACCACGTCGTCGGAGTTGCAATCCACGATGGCCTGCTTGTAGGCATCCATGGCACGCGCTTCATGGGTGGCGATGAAGGCCGAGCCGATGTAGGCAAAATCCGCCCCCATGGCCTGCGCGGCCAGAATGGCTCCCCCTGTGGCGATCGAGCCTGAAAGCGCGAGCGGGCCGTCGAACCACTGGCGGATTTCCTGGATCAGCGCAAACGGGCTCTTGGTGCCTGCATGACCGCCCGCACCCGCGGCCACGGCGATCAGGCCGTCTGCGCCCTTCTCGATCGCCTTGCGGGCGAACTTGTTGTTGATGATGTCGTGCAGCACCACACCACCATAGCTGTGCGCGGCCTGGTTGATTTCCTCACGCGCGCCCAGGCTCGTGATGATGACCGGCACCTTGTACTTCACGCACAGGGCCATGTCGTGTTCAAGCCGGTCGTTGCTCTTGTGCACGATCTGGTTGATGGCAAACGGGGCGGCTGGATTGTCCGGATTGGCCTTGTTGTGGGCCGCC
>CAXRGK010000250.1:0-2717 GCA_964230145.1 Burkholderiaceae bacterium
TGCCGAAGTCTGGGGGCTGCAGTTGATGAGAAACACTTTTCGAAATCCGGCTTTGCAGCGCCTGCATGACATGGGCGATGGGCAGGGCAAGCACCCATGGCGCGCCATGAACTTCACCAGGGGCCAGGCTTGGTCACGTCCGGATGCCGCAGTGCCAGAGCTGTGGTTCCTGGAGAGCGGCGTTCTGGTGCTGGAGCAAACCTTCAGCAACTGCCTGGTTGAGGTGGCCCTGATCGGGTGCAGCTTGGGTGTGCTGTTGCCTGAGCACTCCGAAGGTCGTGTCCGGGCTTTGCTGGACGGACAAGGGTTCGCGCTGCCGGTTGCCCATGTCGCATCGTTGTGTCCTGAAGTGCTGCTGCAAACGCAGCAAAGTCTTGTGAGGCAGATGGCTGTCTGGACGTACTGCACGCGGCTCCACGCCTTGCCACAGGTGTTGGCTGACCGGATGTTGTGGATGGAACCCGCGTCCCTGACCTGGTCGATGGACACGCTGCCTTGGGGCGGTCAGGGCACATCGGCGGCCGTGGAGCGTGCGGTGCAAGAACTCCAGCGGGCGGGTGCGGTCCGTGTGGAGGGGGGAGTAGTGCAGGTGGTGAGCGTGGATGTCTTGCGCCGGATGGCGTGTGGCTGTCACACGAGTCTGGCGGAGACGGCCTCAGCCACCTTGATGCCATCGACCCCCGCCGAGAGGATGCCGCCGGCGTAGCTGGCGCCTTCACCGGCCGGATACAGGCCCGGAGTGTTGAGGCTTTGCAGGTCTTCGCCGCGCGGAATGCGCAAAGGCGAAGAGGTGCGTGTTTCGACTGCTGTCATCAAGGCATCGGGCATGTCGTAGCCCTTGATCTTGCGGCCGAAAGCCGGCAGGGCTTCGCGCATGGCCGTGACGGCGTATTCGGGCAGCACTTGGGCCAGATCGGTCAGGTGAATGCCCGGCTTGTACGAGGGCTGCACGCCGCCCAATTGGGCAGAGGGGCGAGCCGCCAGAAAATCGCCCACGCGTTGGGCTGGCGCTTCGTAGGTGCCGCCCCCGATTTCAAAGGCCTTGCTCTCGAGCTGGCGCTGCAGCACGATGCCCGCCAGCGGATGCACCTTGCCGCGCGCCAGGTATTGTTGCGCCTCGTCGGCCAGTGGTGCACCATCGGCCTCGCCAAAGGCGGCAATCCAGGCGCTGCGGTCGTGCTGCGCAAAGTCCGTCGGGTCGATGCCGACCACCATGCCGGCATTGGCATTGCGTTCGGCCCGTGAATACTGGCTCATGCCATTGGTGACCACGCGGCCCGGCTCGCTGGTGGCCGCAACCACGGTGCCGCCTGGGCACATGCAAAAGCTGTAGACCGCGCGCCCGTTATGGGCATGGTGCACCAGCTTGTAGTCGGCCGCGCCCAGCAGCGGGTGTCCAGCGTGCTTGCCCCACCGGGCTTTGTCGATCACGCTTTGCGGGTGTTCGATGCGAACGCCGATCGAAAACGCTTTCGCATCCATCTGCACGCCACGGCGGTGCAGCATGAGGAAGGTGTCGCGCGAGCTGTGGCCGAGCGCCAGTACCACATGCCGTGCGGGCAAGGTGTAGGACTGGCCGGTGTGCTGGTCCAGCACCTGCAGGCCTTGCACGCGGTGTTGCCTGTCGAGTTGCAGGTCGGTCACGCGCTGCTCGAAGCGGATCTCGCCGCCCAAGGCTGTGATCTGCTCGCGGATGCCTTCAACCACCTTGACCAGCTTGAAAGTGCCGATGTGCGGGTGCGCCGCAAACAGGATGTCGCTGGGCGCCCCCGCCTTCACGAACTCTTCCATGACCTTGCGGCCCAGATGCCGCGGGTCCTTGATCTGGCTGTAGAGCTTGCCGTCCGAAAATGTGCCTGCGCCCCCTTCGCCAAACTGCACATTGCTCTCGGGTTGCAGCACTTTTTTGCGCCAGAGCCCCCAGGTGTCCTTGGTCCGCTGGCGCACGGTCTTGCCGCGTTCGAGCACGATGGGTTTGAAACCCATCTGCGCCAGCGTGAGTGCCGCCAGCATGCCACAGGGGCCAAAACCCACCACTACGGGCCGCTCGCCTTCGTTGGCGCCAAAGCCGGCGGGCGCTTGCACCGGCGCGCGCCAGACCATGTCGGGGGTGGGCTGGATGTGAGGGTGCTTGTCGAACTTTTGCAGCAGCGCGGCTTCGCGCTCGGGGTGGGTGAGCGTGAGGTCGACGATGAAGACGGCCAGCAGTTCAGCCTTGCGTGCATCAAAGCTGCGCTTGAAGACATGCAGCGTGGCAATGTCGGCTGCATCGATGCCCAGCGCTTTGGCGGCGAGCTGGCGCAATGCGGCCACAGGGTGGGGTGGGGGCAGGCGGTCTTCGTCGGTCTCGGAGGGCGCATCGACGGCGCGGCGTTCTTCGACCGGCAGGGCGGACAGGGGGAGTTTGAGTTCGGAAACGCGGATCATGGGGGTGGCTTGTGGTTATCAAGCAGAAGTGCCAATTATCCCAGTGTGAACCTGTGAGGTATGCAGCATGGGCAAGGGACACGCCGGGTGACGATTTTTGCGCCGCAGGCGCATCATGAGGAGCCCGGCGTGTCCCTTGCCCATGCCCCCGCCGGGAAGGTGCCGCATGAAGGAGAGGGGAAGGCCGAACTCCTCATGCTGCGGGTACGCAGAAATCGTCGTCCGGCCTTCCCCTCTCCCTCATGCTCTGTGGATGGGGTTGTGTGGTCAGTTCTTGCGTTTCGCTCTGG